>NZ_JACJPW010000068.1 GCF_014696265.1 Aerosakkonema funiforme FACHB-1375
TAATTGTGCCGATGCACGATATGCCTACGGCACGCTGTGCGAAGGCACTCCTGCAAGTGCCTTAACAAAAGTTCATACAGTGTCGATTACTTTTGTCCGACTACTTATAATTTGAAATAATCGACATCGCACATAATCAGCGATAAGGGCAGACGATCGCGGCAGAGACGCCGCCATTCTTGCGCCAAGTATTCATCGAATCGGCGGCGATTTGCCAGCTGAGTCAAACCATCCAGCGAAGCGAGGCGCAGCAATGTTTGATTTGCCGTTTCTAGTTGTTGATAGAGTTCTGCTTGCTGAATCGCAATCCCCACCTGAGTGGCCAATTGCTTGAGCAGATCGATTTCTAATGGCTGCCATTCTCTGGGATTGCTACAGTGATGGGCAATGAGCAATCCCCATAACTGTTCGCCTTGGAGAATGGGAACGACCAAGTTCGCTCTGACTTGAAATTGGGCCAGTAAATTAAAGTGACACGGCATTAAATTAGCAGCGTTGATATCTGCGATCGCACGAGTGCGACCCTTTTGATAAAGTCGCACCATACTTTCTCCAAAGCAGGGATCTGCGATCGTGGTATTGAGGATTGGCGTCCATTCTGCACCCACAGCTTCTACAACTACAACACCGCTCCAATCTGGGTGGAAGCGATATATAATTACCCGATCTGTTGCGAGAAACTGTCGTACTTCTGTCGCCGTTGTCTTGAGAATTTCGTCGAAACGCAAAGACCTGCGAATACGCTCTGCCATCCTACCAAGCAGCCTTTCTGCTTCCGCTTGCTGCCACAGCGCTTCTTTTGCTCTTTCTTGATAAGTAATATCGCGAAAACTCCACACCCTACCGACGATTTTTTCTCCAATTAGTTGCGGCTGAGTATAGTGTTCAAAAATTTTCCCGTTCTTTAATTCTAGAATGTCATAACCTTTGACTTCGGATTGGTTACTCAATTCTCTAATTCTTTTAGTCATCGTTTCTGGATTTTTCAGCCTATCTATAATAAAATCTAAATATTCTTCATCGTTATGCCCTGCTATAATGGCATCAGTAATTTGCCACATTTGGATAAATTTCTGATTCAGACATACAAGCTTTTTTTTCAAACTAAAAGCGATAATTCCATCAGCTGTTGATTCAAGTGTTGCCCGCAACAAAGAAAGGGTTTTTTCTCTCTCTTCTGCTGTCTGCTTCTGTTCTGTAATATCAATATACGCGATGGCTACCCCATAATTCTCTAGTGGAATAGGAGCAAACTTAAAGCTGATCCAAGTGGCTTCATTTTGGTTTCTTAAAACACAACTTTCTACGGCTGCGGGAGTTTGATTTTCTTGCAATTGGCTAAAGGCCAATTCTTTTAGCAATATTTTTGTGCCATCTTTCTTCAGAATTTGCCAATTGTCAGCATCAATTAACTGCCTATTAAGATTTTCATTGGATGTACCTAAAATCTTTTCGTATGCCTGATTATATTCGATCGTTTTACCCGTTCGATCGGTTAGAGAAATACCGATGGGAAATATATCAAAAATTACTCGGTACTTTTCTTGGCTCTCTCTTAATGCCGCTTCTGCAATTTTGCGTTCCGTAATATCCCGACCTACTGACTGGAAACCGATGATTTTTTTATCGCGATCGAAAATGGCGCGATCGCTCCGCTCTTGCCAGCGAATTTCCCCATTGGGCAGCATCACCCGATGTTCGATCGTTCCAGTTGGCTTATCATAGTTCAAACAACCAATATGATGTTTAATTTTCTGCTTATCTTCATCAGGAACAAAAGCTAAAAAGTGGCTTCCTATCAGCTTTTTTCGGCTCATACCAAAGTAACGGCTATACGCAATATTTACGAAATAAATGATGCCTAAATCTGAAAAGCACCCGATCGTTTCCGTTTGCTTTTCTACTATAGAACGGTAAAATAACTTGCTTTTCCGTAAAGATATTTCTGTCTGCCGACGCGCCGCTATATTGTGTTTAATTTCGCGACTTATCCTCATTAAATTGGCAGTATTTTCCGCCAAATTCTCTTCAAAAATAGAATGATACTTAATTAATTGTTTTTGAATTTTACACATTTCTTTTGATAATGTTTCTTCTGCTTGTCGAGGAATTTCTTCACACACAATAACGATCGATTCATTGGATGTTTTTCCCGTTACTGTGCGACCGCTGATTTTAACTGCTAAAATACTACCGTCTTGGCAAACAAGACGACATTCCCAACTAGCAACCGATAGCGGCTTAACCCTTTGTACCTCCACATTAACAAAGGTAGTAAACTCTAAATTTAGTTGCTCTCTATCTTCCCCATAAACAAAATTGAAAATAGATTTTTTTTGTAACTCTTCAGGAGTATAGCCCAGACGAGAAGCGGCAAACTGATTGACCAGTAAAATTACTGCTGCCGAGTCCAGAATGAAGCTCATACAAGGAAGACACTCATAAAAATTTCGATCCCAATCTGTTTCTGTTTTTGTGGTGTCCATAGCCTCGTCTACAGAGATATGACTTCTAAGCCGACCTTATACCAAGTTGCGTTCAAAGATAGCAGATAGAGAGACAGCCTGGAGCAGAGGGGCAAAAGGGTAAAAAAGTTAGATGTATGAGCGAAACAAGGTATTAATTATGACTTACTTATAAGGAACTTAAGTAAGAAACTTTACGACCTGTTAAAGTTGGGGCACAGAGGGTAGAGGGTCGAGGGATAATTCTCTTTTACCCTACTACCTACTATTTGCTAGCCATAACCAGCCTCAATTATATAATTAGCTGTTCTCCTCATAGTTAAAGGGATAAATAAAACTCATAAATTGGCTCAAATACTTGGCGTATGAGGGATTTCTTATTGCTCCGTTGTCCATCCCCTATGCTCCTAAAACCGGATTTTGCGGCCTAAGTAGAGGAGAGCCTTTTTATGTTTATGTTTTATCATCACACAACTGTACAAAAAGTAACTAATTTAGAGAATAAATTGTCAAAGAAAGTTGATTTTGAATAACGTTAGGCGATCGCACCCCGGACTAAAATGACAGTACAATCGGAACCGCGAGCGATCGCCTCCGGAATGTTCCCTTTAATCGCCTGCTGCAACATCCCCTCCCGACTCGCGCCCAACACGATCGCATCGCATTTCTCCTTTTCGGCCAAATCGATCACCGCTTCTGGCACAGAATTGGCACAAACAGGTGCAGCAACGCAAATACAGCCAACCTTGCGATGGAGAAACTGAGCGGCTTGTTCCAGTTTCCTGGTATTGCGTTGAGTCTTAGACGGCAAAAAAATTTGCGTCAGCCTGATTTCACACTTATCCGATACCGTACATAGGGAAGGTAACAGTTCCACAGCTGCTTGGGCGTTTGGGCCACCCGCCATTGGCAGCAACCACTTGCGGAACTTGTCATTTGTTGGTGTTACCGATGACAGCTGACCGGTGACAAAAGACGACTCGCCCAACTTCACCAGCACCACATCGCAAGCAGCTTGCCGAACGATCGTATCCACAACGCTGCCAAAGATGCGACCGGCGGTAGGCGGAGCTGCATTCCACCCCATGACAATCAAATCTATATGCTCATTTTTAATAGTTTCCAATATCGCTTGAGCGACATCGTGGGCAACTCGCACCTGAGTGTGAACCGGCAACCCCAACTGGCGTCCCAAATTTTCCGCCTGACGCAGCAAACGACGACTTTTGGCAGTTCGCACAGGTGCTTCCGACGGGGAAATGTGGCGCGGCGCGATCGTCACTTGCAAGCACTCTAACTCATAATCTCGATCGCGAGCGATCGCAGCTGCCAATCGCAACAGACTTGGTGCAGTTTGGGGATTAGATAAAGGCACCAACAAACGCCCCTTCCCCACAGCAGGCGATCGCGTTTGATAAGCTACATAAGATACTTCTGGCCCAGAACCTACACCTTTCCCTTCAATCTGGTCTACCTCAGCGCGAATAATATCAGCGCGAGTGATAATGCCGATCAGCTTGCGACCCTCAATTACCGGCAACCGACTCAATTGATAGCGATTGAGCAGATAAAGCACATCTGCCAAAGAAGCCTTGGGCCCAACCGTCACAGGTTGCGGCGTCATAATTTTCGACAGCAGCGCATCCCCAGGTAACTGAAGTTGGTCAATTTTCACCAAATCAGTTTGGGTGACGATACCGACCAACTTGCCATCATCCACCACCGGAAAGCCGCGATGATGAGAGCGGGAAAAAGCTTGTACGGCTTCATCCAGCGTCATTTGACTGCTGAGAGTTTCCACCCGTTGCTGCATCACGTTGCGGGCTTTCAACTCAGTGAGAATTCCGCCCTTGGGGGTTTCTGTGGCCAAATTTATGCCATTCCACTCCAGCAGACGATCGTACAGCGATCTGGGTGCGATCGCTTCTGCAACTAGATAAGAAGTAACAGAAGCAATCATCAACGGTAAAACCAAGTCGAAATTGGTTGTCATTTCAAACACAATTACAATTGCCGTAATCGGCACTTTGGAAACCGCACTGAAAAATGCCCCCATTCCTGCCAAAGCATAAGTAATCGGCGTACCCAATCCCCAAAAATGGCTGGCGAACAATCCCACCAGATAACCCAAAGAAGACCCCAAAATTAAAGAGGGCGCGAACAGCCCTCCCGGTGCGCCAGACCCAAAGGCAATTAAAGTCAAAATATACTGAGCAGTAAAAGCGATCGCCGCCACCTGCCATGTCGCGTTACCGTTGAGGAGGAATTCTCGCAGTCCCGTGTTATCCCGAAAGCCATCTGGCAAAAGTGCGATCGCCAAACCGGAAATTAATCCCGCCAATCCGATTCGCCAAGATAAACTTATACGCAGAGTGCGTTTGTAGAAATTGAGACTAACAAAAATACCCTGACAAAATATTGCTGCCAGCAATCCCGCTAAAACTCCCAAAATCAGATAGCAGGGAATTTCCGGCATCGAAAAACTAACTTGAACGGCGGTAGAATGGAGGTCTGGCCCCGAACTTTGGAAAGAATTGAGATTGAGACTGCTACCGCCCAATATTCGGGAAACTACCGCACCGATAAACGAAGCTAAGATGGCAGTACCCAGGGTGAAGCCAGAAACATCGTGCAAAAGTTCTTCCGCCACAAACAATACACCCGCGATCGGTGCGTTGAAAGCCGCCGCTAAACCCGCACCGGCACCTGCGGCAATCATCTGTTTGCGGTGATCCGGGGAAGTGGGAACCCAGCGACTGAGTTGTCCGGCTAAAGCTGCCCCGATCTGTACGGTTGGCCCCTGCCGCCCCACCGTTAGCCCAGAACCTATGGCGATCGTACTGCTGAGTAACTTAACTGCTGCCACCCGCCAAGAAAGATCCATCGGTACTCCCGCGAGTGCCGCTTTGACATGAGGAATCCCAGACCCGGCAGTTTCCGGTGCGAGGCGTTCTACCAGCAATCCAGCAATTGTACCGAAACAAAGTCCGATCGCGGGAAGTATCAAGTACGGCGGATAATTGGCAGAGATTTGCACCCGCAAAGTGCCCAACCATCCTACGCCAACTTTAAGCAACACCGATGCCAAAGCGGCAACTAAACCGATCAGGCAAGCTTCTGCGATCGCAAGGCGACGTCTGGGGCGCAATATCTGGCGGAGGCGCTTTGGGATGGTAGGATGCCACATAGTTGATGCAAGGATTTTGGATTTTGGATTTTGGATGATTAAGTTGATTTTGGGATTCAACAATTTCTGGTTTTCAAGGCATTTGCCGTTTCAATCTAAAATCTAAAATCTAAAATCTAAAATTAGATTCTTCCGGTTACCGATAAACCTTCCACAATTAGGGACGGCGTGTAACAATTCCCGTTCCACTCGGCATCGCCTCCCAGTGTGAGAATTTGTTTGAGGGCAGTGTAGACATTACCGGCCACCATTGTATCTTTGACTCGACCGACGATTTTTCCTTGCTGTACTCGATAACCTAAATCCACATTCACGGAAAAGTCGCCAGAAATTCCAGGCCCACCTCCCAGTATTTGATCTACGACCAATCCATCATCGATTTGGGCGATTAAATCCAACATCGACCCCGATCCGGGTTCGATCGACAAGTTAAACAAACCGGGGGTGGGGTAGCTTCCCAGTCCGGGACGAATGGCATTCCCGGTAGTACCGCTACCTAAGCGCCGACCGGTGGTGATGTCGGCATAAAAAAGCTGTAAAGTACCGTTTCTAATAAAGGTCAGAGTACGAGTGGGTGTACCTTCATCGTCGAAGGGGCAACTAAATGGCCCTCGATCTGGTTGTTGGGAGAGGGTGAGGATATCGGCAATTACTTTGCAGCTCAAGCGATCGCTCCACGGCGAAGCTCCTTCGACCACCATTTTACCGTTTAAAGCTGCTTGCACGGTGCCCCACAACATATCGGCTGCTTTGGCGGTGAATAACACCGGCACTCTCCCAGTCGGCGGCGCAACGTTCTCTTGCGCCCAATCCAGACGCAGTAAAATTTGTTGTGCCAAGGCAGCTGGATCGAGGCGATCGCGCTGGGTTTGACCGTCTGATACGCTCAAAAAATCATCGCCTCGCACCCATTCTGCCCCTAGATAGCAACTCAGGGTAGTATCCGAGTGCTGGCGATCGAGTCCGTGGGAGTTGACCAAGCGGGTGGTTTCTACTTCGCATTCCCACTCGGCGCTGACCAGCACTTCTGGGTAGGCATCTCGAATGAGGGCGATTGCTTCTTTTCCCCAAGCAACTAACCGATCTACCGATACTGCTTTTCCTTCATCCGGATAGCTTGCGATCGAGTCCGCCACCAGTTCTATCGGTTCGGGTTCGTTAAGATCGGAAAGGGCGATCGCTCTTTCTATCAAAGCTTTCGGTTCCACTGGCCCGTAAGCAACTGCCAATCCCGGACGCCCTTCTTTCCACAATCGCAGTGCCGTTCCCTCTGCTTGGGCGCTTTCGAGTTGTTTGAGTCGATTTGCTTCAAAAAAGACTGGTTTCGATAGCGATCGCGACTGATATACTTCAGCTGCTTCTGCACCCGATTTTGCTGCTAGTTCCAGCAGTTGTTCTGCTAGTGCCTTTGGTTGCAAGTTGTCAGAACCCATAACACGATTTTAGATTTTAGATTTTAAATTTTAGATTGAATCCAGAATCCTAAATCTAAAATTACGCTAGATCGAGATCTTGTAATAACCAAAAACCGGCAAAAGATTCTGCTTGAGGATCGGACTGAACTGCTAAAAAATGCACGTTTTGTGCTTTCTGCTTGGCTTCCTCAAATTTTTTGGCTTCGGCAACCGTAGCGGCATCTTTGATATTAGCGAGAATCCAGCGATCGATCGCACCTGTTTCTAATAGCAATCTCGCTTGCTTACCTGGGTCAAATTTAATGCACGCCAGTTCCAAACCCGATATCCAGGCAGACAAAGGCATCGCTCTAGACGAAAAGAAGATTATACCAGGGATGGGTGTATCCGCAGTTACGCCCCGCGCCTGCAAAGGAAAAGCTTCCTTAAAGCCAATTTCCCATTCGTTCATTTCCGCAAATGCTGACGCTTCCAAAGTCACAAACGCCCACCGCTGTCCGATTAAAGCATCGGGTAAAGGTTGGGGAGGTTGAATTTGGACTTGTACGGAAGGATTGGGGCCAACTGGTGTAAAGCCGGGATAATGGGGATATACTTCCTGCATCCGCTCGTTAAGCCACTGGTTGATGTTAAATGTCCGGCGGCTGGGGTAAGCTGCAATACCCAAATCTTCGCACGCTTTGGTAATCATATTATTCATGGCGATGCGGAAGAAGCGGATTTTTTGGGGAGTTTGTCCGGATTGAGCGATCGCTTCCTCCAATGCCGTCCGCAACCACACCGAGTTTACCCGATCGTTCGGACAGAATTTCGCAAACCGGAACGCAGATTCAGACGAGTCTTTCACATCCAAAGGACTCTCGCAGATCAGCACTTCCCACAATTTTTTCTTGTTCTCGTCGAATATCGGACGCGAATAAAAGTCAATTTCCCAAATAGTACCCATGTCAAACAGTTAGAATTTCGCCATTTTCAATCATACGATTAATTCGGGATAAATATTTGTATTTCAATTGCTATAGATGTAAGACAATTCCTAAATTTCCCCTTTATCTATAGCACCATTCCAGTAGAAATTAATTTACAAAAAGAACGAAATATGTATTGTGAGGCTCACTCGCCCAATTTATAGGGTGGGTTAAGCACGGGTACGCGCTAACGGTATTACTTATCGGGAAATCAACTATTTTTGTGTGTTGTGAAATAATCGTCCGCACCTAAACCAGCCTACAAATTGTTATACCAAATCCGGGTTAATTACTCCCTTTATCTTCTTTCTTCTTTCTTCTTTCTTCCTTCTTCGTTTTCTTCGATCTTCTCGGTTCGTTTACTCCCTTCCCGCCGTAAGATTATCGATCGCAAGTTACTTGTTGTTCTTTTCTCCCCCACTCTCCCGCTCCCCCCTAATGCAATACATATTCTTTGAGCGGAAAGGGAGTAAAAAGGGGTAGCGTTGCCCGGATTTAGTATTAGACATCTCCAGAAAAGGATCTCAAAGGCAGGCAGGATGCCTACCCCACAAGAATTTTTGGAGATATCTATTAGATGGTGGGTTACAGTGCGGGAAACAAACTATTTTTTTGTGTTTTGAAATAATCGTCCGCACGTAACCCATCCTACAAATTGTTAGTATGTTTTTCGGTCTACGGGACTTCGATCGGTATCAGCGCATTTTCCGGCAAATAACTGGAGAAACGATCTCCTTCCGAGAGAACCAAGATCAGCCTGATGGGATAATCTGGTTCAACGTGCAAATCTGCCCAAGGAACTGCCAATTCCAAACAACGGTCTAGGGCGACTTGGGCGCGACTGGGACGGGAATGCCATTGCCAATGTTCGCCAGCTTCTTGGAATAAGACAGAATTAGTCAGTAAGTTAATCCCCAAATGGTGACGGAAAAGGTAATTGAGGGGTGGTTCCTGGGGTAGATTTTGCAGGGGAATGGGACTGGTGGACATAGTGCGATCGGGATAGTACCAAAGTAAATTCAACTCTGGCGGACAACCTTTACCGGGTAGAATGCCACTTTGAAAATCTAACCGCAGATAGAAGTTAAGGTGATCGACGCCGTACCAAATGCGCTGGATCGCACTGCTGCGGTGCATTGTTCCCCTTGCACCACCAATTTCGATCCGACCGGCTTTATCCCAATCTTGTTCGTCGCCGATACCATCAATAATGGGATGAATAAAGCTTTCCGGTCGGTGGTCGCCTCGCGCTTCGTGAACTTCTACCGGTCGCTGCACATTCTCCGGAATTGGTAAGTTCAACGCCTGATAGATAGCAGCTAAATGTTCGCGGAACAGTTGGTCGAAAATGGCATCTTGATTGGAGGAATGTCCTTCGCCAAACCACCAAAACCAGTCGGAACCTTCTGCTGCAAACAAAGCTTCCCAAGCTTCGGGGTTATTTTCTTCAGTTGCTTCTGGATGATTTGCCAGTGTTTGTCGCGCATCTGTGAGGAGTTCCCAAGCGCGATTTTTCGCTGGGTCGCCGATCCAAGTTGTCAGATTACCATCTACCCAAGAACCGGTGTGCAGTTTTTCGGCGGGGATAGTTTCGGTGGGGGGGAATCGATCGATAAATTCCGATACTGTGACCAGCTTCAGTTCTTTGTGCGTGTTTAAAGTCTGATAAAGTGATTCCAGGAATGGTTTGCCGTCTAGTTGGTAATGTTCCCAGCAATTTTCGCCATCTAGGGCAATGGTAACCAGCCAGGGTTTTTGCAAGGCTGTACCGCCACCTTGACAGTATTTCAGAGAACGGGCGATCGCTTCCAAATGGCCCACCAGATCCGTTGCCGCTTTTTTCGGTTCCATCGACCCGTAGGTAAAGCCGATCAAATCTGACAAGCGGTGGTCGCGAAACACAATTGCCAAGTCACCAGCCGGTGTTTGCAAGCGATAGGGACGGTAAAGAAACTCCGGTTCCGTCACATTACCAGACCCATCGCGGTGGAAAAAGTGCTTGATGCTATTGCCCAATATCGCTTCATCGGAAACTAGCCATTTAAATCCCTGCTTGGCAACGTAGGGCAAAATTTTTGGCCCAACCGCTTGTTCCGAAGGCCACAATCCGCGAGGTTCGCATCCGAAGCGTTCTCGATAAAAATCCCAGGCTTTTTGTAAATGCCTGGGAATATCTTCCTCCCACTGGAAGCGACGCTGGGGTAAATTCATGTTGGGTACCGCCACTCGTCCGGCATTTGTATCGGCAAGCAAAGGTAAGATGGGGTGAGTGTAGGGCGTGGTGGTAACTTCTAACTGTCCGGCGGCTTGCATCTGACGGTGTTGGGGAACGATGCGGCGCATGATTTCTTGCTGTTTAGCATAAATCTGTTCGCGATCGCCTAAATTAAAACCTTTCCCCTTTTTCAACCATTGTGCAATTTGCGGGTCATCCCAAAACAAAGGGTCAATCCAAGCGAGATTGTGCCAAGCTAATAAATCGCTGTAGTCTTGCGGAATCCAATTTTCTTGACACCACGATCGTCCTTTTTCCTGTCGTTGTTCGTAAAGTTGGGCGTAGCGAGGGTTAGGATCGATGAGGGTGTGGTGATTGGCATCAAAAAAATGCTCGATGATGAATAATTTCTGTGCTTCGGTCAGCTCTTCTGTCGGTAAAAGCGATACTGCCAGGTAAGGATCGATCGCCTTTCCAGCAATATACTCTTCTAATTGCAGAATTAGAGAGGGAACCAGGTTCACTGTTTGATGCAGCTTGGGATAGCGTTCCAGCAGCAATACTAAATCCAGGTAATCTTTAGTAGCGTGCAGACGCACCCAAGGCAAATGGTATTCACCCATTTTAGGCACCAATTCCGTGGGATCTGCCAGAAATTCCCTGCTGCGACTCTTGTACAACGGTTGGTGCTGATGCCAGATGAAAGCGATGTAGAGGGGATGGGACATAAGGATTTTAGATTTTAGATTTTAGATTTTAGATTTTGGATAATCGGTTATTAATCCAAAATCTAAAATCGAAAATTACATGACCTGTTCGACTTCGGCAATTTCCGGGATCATTTCGCGCAGACGGCGCTCAATGCCCATTCTCAGGGTCATGGTGGAACTAGGGCAAGAACCGCAAGCACCTTGCAGTCGCAGTTTGACGACAGGGCCATCTAATTCGACCACTTCCACATTGCCGCCATCCGACATCAAGTAAGGGCGCAATTCATCCAAAACGGTTTCGACGTTTTCAATTGTGAGTTCCATCGTTTGAGACCTCCTTTACTTGCAGAATATTTCTTGGAGTTGCAGCTATGTCGATCCTAGTCCACTCAAGGATAAAAAATTTAACAAATATAGCTAGGGGATAGGGGCTAGGGAGGAGACAGAGGGAGAGGGAAGAGGAAAAAGGGAAGAGGGAAAAGGGAAAACATTTATTCTATCGCTCCCCCACTCCCCCACTCCCCCACTCCCCCACTCCCCCACTCCCTAGCCCCTAGCCCCGACGCCCTAGCTATAAGTAGCTAGACAACAGCCGGTGAGAGGAGTTTGACGTTAGAGAAATTGAACTCTGTGGTCGTTTGCTTGCCGTTATCGTTGGCATGAATGACTTGACGAGTCATGATATAATAATCGCCAATTTTTTCGTAGGTATCCTCAAATTCGAGTTCTTTGGCAAGTTCACCAGTTTGAGCGTTGCGAAAGACAGCATCGTAGCGGGTGGAAACGTAGCCTTCGCTTGTGTCGAGGCTTTGATGGGTGTTGATGGTGAAAGCTAATCTACCCATTACCCGGCTGACTTGACAAATTTCCGTGCCTCTGATTTTGTAGTTCGAGCCCATTGCGTCGCCTTTGACGAGAATTTCGATCGCGCCTGTCGAGTCTGACTCGCCTACGCTAAACTGATTCTTGCCATGCGCTTGCTCAAAAGACGATCGTTTGCGGTGAGTCACTATATCTCTGAGTTGGGTGTAGATGCTCTGTTGTACTTCATCGTCTTCTACTCCCGTGACTTCAACGCTGAGGTCGCTATTAATGCGAATATTAGCAGTGTAAGCTTCATCACCTTGCTTGAGTTCGACATCCGCACTGTAGCCGGGAAACTTGCTGTCCCAGGTATAACGGTTTTCGTAAGCGGCTCGAAATAAATCGCTAGCACTCGTTTGCACAGTCACAGAAATCTCCTTGCAAGAATACTCTTTCCAGTTTATAGCAATCAAAAATTTTGGGAGATCTCGCAGACTTCTCAAAAAAGTTGGATATCGGAACTACTATATCCTGCCTGCTGTTGAATCAATTTGTGAATTAACTCAAACTGGTAGTTGTTTGCTAGGTCTGCAATAGCCCTGGCTATTTCGGCATTTTCTGGGGGAATTTGCTCGATTAACTTCAAGATATTATTGTCGTCACATCCAAGCGCGGCTTCATTTATTAGTTTTAGCAACTCTGTTGGTAATACGTTTAAATCTTCAGCGTTTAACTGAAAATTTGTGAACGAATTATTTGAAGCGTAAGCTGTTTGTTTTGATGGATTTGATCCGTCTTCATATAGATATTTTACACCTAAAAAATTGCCAATATTATCAAGCAAATGCTCTTGGTTAAATGGCTTACAAATAAAGTCATCGCACCCGCAATCTAAAATCATTTTTCGCTCTGTCTCGAAGGCGCTGGCTGTTAAGGCGATAATCGCAGTGGCTTTACCTTTAACAGTGCTTTTAATCTTTTGAGTAGCTACATAGCCATTCATCACCGACATTTGCATATCCATGCAAATCAGGTGCGGTTCCCAACTCTTCCAGAGTTCGATCGCCTCTTGTCCATTTTCGGCTTCTTTGACAGCAAAACCTATTGAAGTTAAGAGAGTCACCAGCAAAAGACGGCTCTCTGCAACATCATCAACCACCAAAATTCTATAAGTCGGTTGTGCTGGTGCTAAACCAATTACTTTACCTTTAGTTTCAGTATTTGGAATATTACAGAGATCGGGAATAGTAACGGGAATTTCAAATGCAAATATACTTCCCAAACCAACAGTACTGATGACTTTAATATCTCCTCCCATCAGTTGTACGAACTTGCGGCTAATCGGTAAACCCAATCCAGTTCCTTGCTGAAATTTTCGACCTATTTGTGTTTGTTCAAATGGTGCGAATAACTTGTCGATTTCGCCAGGGGCAATACCTGGGCCAGAGTCTTCTATTTCAAAATAAAGTCGATCCTTGTTACTGGTTGATTGTTCGTTTTCAGTTGTCGTTCGTGATGAGCGATTAATTTTCACCCGCAAACTTACATAGCCTTTTTGTGTGAATTTGATTGCGTTACCTAAAATGTTAATTAATACTTGGCGTAACTTACGTTCATCAATTTTAACTAATTTGGGTATGTCTGAAGCGCAATCAAAAATTAACTGCAATCCCTGGGATTGAGCTTTCAACCCAAACATATCCTTTATGCTGTCCAGCAGGTTAAATAAGTCAAAGTAGTTTTCATTCAAAGAGGTTATACCCGCTTCAATTTTGGACATTTCGAGAATGTCGTTAATCAGAGAGAGAAGGTGTTCGCCAGAGCGATTAATAATTTGGAGGTATTCTTGTTGCTGGCTTTTGAGGGAATAATCGCGAGCCAGCACCTGGCTGAAACCGAGAATGGCATTAAGAGGAGTACGCAATTCGTGGCTCATGGAAGCCAGAAATTCGCTCTTGGCGCGGTTAGCTGCATCTGCTGCCAATACAGCTTTTTGGAGTGTTTCTTCTACTTTTTTGCGATCGGTAATATCTTTAATTGTAGCAACGACAAAAAACTCTCCATCATCTCGTTGGAAGATGCCTCGCGTTACATCAACAATGACTTCCGCTCCGTCTTTACGATAAACTGTGAATTCTGCTTGATGATAATTTTGGTTATTTTTAATAAATTCTTGGTATTGTTGGAGTATCGTTGCCTTTGACTCAGCATCCAAATGGGAAAAATGCACGTTAGTAAATGGTTTCCCAATCAGTTCGGCTGGCTCAAATCCAAATAGTTTGGTGTAGGCTGGATTGACTTCTACTAAACATCCATTGAAATCGGTCAAACAAATTGCCACAGGGGCTGAATTTAAAATCGATCGCTTGAGGTTTTCGCTATTTCTCAACTGAATTTCAATTTGTCGCCGTTCGCGAATCTCTTCTTGGAGTAAAGCATTTTGTCTTGCCAGATCCTGAGACAGTTTACAGATTTTCAGTTGATTCTCGACTCGCGCCAGCACTTCTTCTAATTCAAAAGGCTTGGTGATGTAATCAACTCCACCTAAAGAAAAAGCTTTCACCTTATCGAATACTTCCCCTTTCGCGCTGATAAAAATAATCGGGATGTGGCTAGTTGCTACATCAGCTTTTAATTGGGTGCAAACTTCATACCCATCCGGTTTTGGCATCATAATGTCAAGCAATATCAGATCCGGAGGGTTTTCTTGGGCTGATTTGATAGCCAAGCTGCCATCTCGCGCCAGTCTAACGCGATAGCCGCGATCGCCCAAAAAGCCGCCCAACAAGCGTAGGTTATCTGGGGTATCGTCAACTACTAAAATATTAGCTGGGATATGCAATTGAGAAATGCTCATTTTTAAGTTTACTTCTGTAATTTTGCTTCTCCGATTAAATCTAATATAGTAGAATGATTGAAATCATTTATCAAAGCCTTCAGCGCTTCAGCTAAAGCTCGATCGTGAGTTGAAATTTCCTCAATAATGCTCTCCATCAAAATTGAGTCAAGGCTAATGGTGGCTTGTTCTAGACGCAGCATGAATTCGATCGGCAAAGCGGCAAGAGCAGCCGGAATCTGAATGTTAAAGTCAAGCTCGGTTGAGGTAGCGCCCAATCCGGACTCGTCATAGATATATCGCACCCCAAGGTATCTACTTATTATCTCAAAAATGTCTCTTTCTGTGAAGGGTTTGGGGATAAATTCATCGTAGCCTGCGCGTCGCGCAGTTTCTCTGTCTGTCTCGAAGCTACTGGCGCTGACGGCTACAATTTTGACACTTTTTAAATTTCCGTGTTTGACTTTCTCATGTTCCTGCGCTCTGATTTGTTGAACAGCTAAGTAGCCATTCATAACTGGCATATAGACATCCATAAAAATAAGTTCTGGTTGCCAGTTTTGCCATATTTGAACAGCTTCCATACCGTTGCTCGCTACTCGGACTGAAAAACCCAATTCTTGCAACATTTCAGCAAGTAATTGCCGATTTTCGGCTCGATCGTCTGCAATTAAAATGCGATAACTGGGTTGGTTGGGTGCTAAAGTAATAACTCGACTTGCAATTTTAGAAGTTTCCCGATTAGGGATTGCATCTGGCAGACACTGAATGTAAAACTTGCAATTTGTACCTTTGTTAATTTCACTTTCTACTGTCATTTCTCCACCCATCATTTGCACGAAATGCCGACTGATCGGTAATCCCAAACCAGTTCCACCTTGGACTTGCTGTCCGCTTTTAGTTTGCACGAATGGTTGAAATATACTGGCTAATTCATGGGCAGCAACGCCACAGCCAGTGTCGGAAACTTCAAAGTGAAGTACCAGTTTTTTATTAAAAATAGGGTTTTGTTTCGGTTCTACTGACAATCGCAGAAATACGCTACCTGACGAGGTAAATTTAAAGGCATTACTGAGTAAATTAATCAACACTTGGCGCAACTTTATTTCATCAGTAAGCACCGTTTGCGGAATATCAGCACTCCATTCGATTTTAAAATACAATCTTTTTTCTTGCGCTTTGATATAAAACATATCTCGCAAGTCATTGAGTAGAGCGATAACATCAAAAGCAGTTTCGTTGAGGGAGATCCGTCCGGATTCGATTTTCGCCATATCCAGCACATCATTAATGAGACTGAGTAAGTGTTCCCCACTGCGGTAAATGATGCGAGTTTTTTCTTGGTGTTCTGGGAGTAAAGTCGAGCTGCGGAGCATTAATTGGGCAAAACCGAGAATGGCATTAAGAGGCGATCGCAATTCGTGGCTCATGTTAGCCAAAAAGGTGCTTTTGGCTTGCGAAGCTGCTTCGGCTGCTTCTTTTGCTTGTTGCAGTTCTATTTCTATTCGTTTGCGTTCGGCAATTTCGCGCTGCAATTGTTGATTGGAGTCGGTTAATTCCGCTGTGCGTTCGGCTACTTGAATTTCTAAGGTGCGATTGTATTGAGCTAATAAATTCTCGGCTTGTTTGCGTTCGCTGATATCAGTAAAAGCGGCGATCGCATAGACTACTTGACCTGTGCGATCGTAAATAGGAGTTGCCCAGACTTCCAAGGGAATAATTCTATCGGGACGATAAACTTCCATATCATCAATTGTACTGCTTTCTCCCGCTAAAGCTTTGACAATTGGCAGCTTTTCTGTCGGATATGGCAGTTCGGTTCCACTGAGATAAACTCGATAAGTATGTGCCAATTGCTCTGTTTTAGTTTCTGGTAAATAGTCCATCTCTAATATTTGTCTCGCCCTCTGATTTGCATAAGTCGCATTTCCGGTTGGATCGTGAACTGATACACCTACTGGCAATCCTTCTAAAAACTGAGTGAGGCGGTTCTCGCTATCTCGCAGTGCAGCAAAATATTCTTCCAGTTGCTCTGCCATTTTATTAAAAGACTCTGCCAATTGTCCCACTTCATCAGAGCGTTTGATTTCTAATGTTTTATGCCATTCACCCTTAGCAATTTCCTTCGCAGCAGTATTCAAGCGCAAAATTGGGTTGGTAATCCAAGCAGCGGTAAAAATACCGATTCCTGTAGCTAAGATAAAGGCGGCTATACACAGCAGAATAGTCGTCTGGTTGTTGGCATTAATTTGCTGCATAAAGTCGGCTTCTGGCAAGACTACCACAATCAGCCAATCCAAACCAAACGCATCTTTGAAGGGAGTTACTTGTGCGAACTCGCGCTTGCCTTCTATTTCAAATTCAAGTTCTTTTGAGGTATTAATATCCGTCAAGTTGCCAAATTGAGAAATTAAATGCTGTGCTGTAGCTCGAATTAATGGGTTTTTCATTTCCACGCCGTGGAGTCGTTTCTTATCTTTGCCATCTGCATCAGTAACGAAGGGAAGTTCGGAGCTTGAAGAAGCTACTATCATTCCCGATCGCTCGATAATAAATGCTTCTCCGTGAATACCGATTCTCAAACTTTTCAGAAAATTATTGATGGCGGCAAGAGATAGATCGCTCGATAAAATACCTTGGAGCTTACCTGTTTCATCATAGAGGGGATAGCTAGCAGAAATTCCCAAACCTCTAGAAGTAGGAACATAGATATAAATAGGGCCCCATGTCGGTTTACCTACGGTGATAGCCGTTTGATAAAAAGGTCGTTCTCTGGCATCATATTGTGGTTGATTGACCAATAATTTTTGGCGGTTACCTTGGCTATCTACGCTGTAAACGCGAAGACGACCTTTCGTAAAATTTTCTGTGGATGCAACTGTAAGTCCTCTCTCATCGTTACCGACGGAGACGAGTCCGCCCTGGGGGTTGCTGAAATAAGTTCTACTTAGTGAATTAAAGACTTGAATTTGTTTTAAAAAATGACGTTGTAAGACTTGAGGATTATTTATATCTAACTGACCGAGACGGATCGCATTAGCGTTAGTTAAATTAATCGGATGAGGTGTTCTTAGGTAAGTGCTAATGCGATCGAAAGTGCGCTCGCTAATTTCCCTCCGCAATTGGGAAGCAACATCGTTGACTGCCTGTTGCCCATTTTTAAAAGAGAGATACCCAACTAACCCCACAGCCCCAACGATTTGTACAACAAATGGGACAATCAGGATAGTTCGCAGGGTAGCCTTGCCAGAAACTTTGCTAACGACGCTATTTAGAGTATGAATTGGCATGGCGGAGAGAGGGTTATGCTATTGATTCTCATCTGGATTGAACCACACGGAGGGGGATAAGCAATTTTATTCAGATGATAAGCTCAATTATCCACGAAAGCATTTTGGGAATTTACTTGTTGCGAATTTTTTGCACTTTTAACTTGGCAGGCAGTCAACTGTTTCGCGGTTTTACCATCTAAAAGTTCATCTTTCATTTTTCTTTTTTCGTATCATTTCAGCTAGATTGCAAGTACAAGATAACATCAGTATCTAGTTATTTAAAATCCGGTTGAGGTATTGCAAAATCGCCACAACGATAACTACGCTGAAAGCCAATCCCAACCAAAAACTGTTTGCGGCTATTGACGATCGATCCATCGCCCAGCCACCCAAGGGAGGGCCAACAGCGTATCCAACTGCCCAGCACAAAGAGTTGATGGAAAGGTAGAGACCGCGCCGGGACTCCGGTGCAATGTCGGCAACGAAGGCAGATGCGGAAGGTGTATAAAAGACGATCGCGATCGCTGTTACTCCCATCGCCAATATGGCCCAAGTTAATTGCCCAGCAGGTGCAACGCCAGTCACCCAGATCAAACTGAATCCCACCGCCCACAATAAAGCGGAAACAGTTAAAGCGTGGGGATGGCTAAATCGCCTCAAGAGGCGGGAGATCGGAATCAGACACAAAGTTGCGAGGATCGTGTGCCAGGTAAACAAAGCGCTGATAGTTATGGTGGCAAATCCTACTTTTGAGTTACCCACCGGTACAAACTTGCTGAAGTACAGGGGAATGGTGCTGTGCAGTTGGGAAACGTAAGTTGTGAAGATGATATTGCCTAGAACAAAGATAACAAGGCGACGATCGCGCAATGCTGTTTCCCAGTTGCCCAGTTTTTCCCTATGGTGTTCCGTTGGTTTGTAAGTTTCTGCGATCGCAAAATAAATAACCGCAAAGAAGACGACAAAAGATATCGCATCAATCACAAACAACGCCCGATAAGCGCCTGTTGTACCGATCAACATTCCGCCCAGAATAATGCCTACTCCCAAACCGAAATTATCTGCAAATCGCACAATCGCGAAAGCTTCTTGACGATGTTCGGGCTGTGTTAAATCTGCTACTGCGGCTTCCGTTGCCGGCCAATACAAACCCATACCCAAACCCATCAGTAAGTTAGCGACAACAAAAGTGGAAAAATTATCGCTGAGCGCCATTACTAAAGATGCGATCGCCGAAATAGCTGCCGAGAGCAATAAAGTACGCCGACGACCCCAGAAGCGGGAATCGGCAAAAGACCCTCCCAGTAAGCGCCCCAGAACACCAGAAATCGAGGCGCTACCCAAACCGATGCCTACTTGGGTCGCCGATAAATTCACTAAATTAGCAAAAAAGATCGGTGCATAAAACAGGGTAAAACCCGATCCAACTTCCGAGAGGAACCTACCTACCGCCAGAATCCCCACTTGCGGATTTAGTCCGGGTAACCAACGCCATTGGGATATATTTAAAAATTTCATTTGCGCTTAAATCAATACAAAAATCGCAGCGTTTACCTGGGACTGCATAAGTATAACTGAGTCAGAAATAATATCGGCTATCTAGCAGTTAAAAGTTTGCCCAAAAGCCATGAATTTACTGATGTTTAGTTCCATTCGCGCATCATCCTTGTCTTGGGAATAGTTACGCTTGTAGGCCAGATCGCTCCTCTTGTCCAAAGTTACACTTGGGGATCGGCTGGGAGCGATCGCTCCAGGGCAAAAAGCAGCAGAAATTTATTAGCGCTAAGGAAAAAACGATCGCGATCGAAATGCTCTCGCACAACTCAGAAGCGTTCAGCAGTAAGGGAATTGGCAGGTGGAACAACAAAGGGTTTTACTTCGTCCCGTGAAGCCACTAAGAGGAAATGCCTAAGTAGCGATCGGAAGAGTAATATTTACCAAATTCTGATATCGTATTAGGTTATACCTATTTTCTGCAAACCTCGATTTCTACTGGCACCAAGTCGATTGGCTAAAGTCATGAACCCTATTTACCGAACGATCGCAATTTTAGGAATCGCCACTGCACTGGGTAGCATCTCTCCTGTTGTTCAGGCTCAGTCAAAGCCAAGCCAGTCTCCTTCAGGAAAGCCAACCCAGGCTGAGTCTAAGCCAGCTCGCAACAGCGAGTCAAACCCAGCGGAAGCTCAGTCCAAGCCAACCCAACAGGAATCAACAACGCCAGCGGAGGCGGAAGGAACAACACCAGCCAAACCTGAATCTAAGCCAAACCGCACACAATCAACGCCAGCGGAGGCGGAAGGAACAACACCAGTTAAACCTGAGTCTAAGCCGAACTCCACAGAGTCAACGCCATCGGAGGCGGAAGAAACAACACCAGCTCAACCCGAACCAAGGTCAACTCCGAATAACTCCACAACGCCACCCAGTACAGAGTCAACGCCAACAACTAGACCGGAAACGGAAATGAGTGCGGTGGACTTGTACAACCGGGGGATTGAAAAGGCGAGACAAGGGGATTACAAAGGAGCGATCCAAGATTACACTCAAGCATTAAAACTCAATCCCGAATTGGCTCAAGCTTATGTAAATCGCGGTTACGCTCGCTATTTCTTGAAGGATTTTCAAGGCGCGATCGAGGACAGCACTGAGGCAATTAGGCTCGATCCCAATAACCCCAAAGCCTATATCAATCGGGGGAACGCTCGCGATGATATGAAAGATCATCAAGGAGCGGTTGAAGATTACAACCAAGCAGTGCGCCTCGATCCCAATGACGATAAAGCTTACTACAATCGAGGTATTGCCTACAACAAACTGCAAAAACATCAGGAAGCGCTCCAAGATTACAGTCGCGCCATCCAACTGAGACCAGATTTTGCGGAAGCTTTCTTCAATCGGGGTGTTACTTACTACAATTTGAAAAATTCTCAAGCAGCACTTAGGGACTTCCAGAAAGCAGCCGATCTGTTTCGCGAACAAGGAAATACACAAGCTGTCCAATCCACTCAAGACGCAATCAGAACGATTCAGCAGACACGAACTTGAAATTAACCATGAGTTATAAGTTATGAGTTTTGAGTAGAAAATACTTTTTAATTGCCAACTCAAAACTTATAACTTAAATTTTTAATTATAAGGTTAAAGACAAACAAACAAAAGAATGTCGATCCAAAAGGGTATTTCGGGTCTAAGTTCTATGGTAGAAAATGTTTGTATATGTTACAGATAGGTGGGATGGTGGGTTACGGCACGGAAACTTAATTATTAGTTGAAAGTGTTGAACCGATCGCCCGTGCTTAACCCACCCTACGATTAAATAAGTTTTGACGATCACCACAACAACGGGAGAGCCGCCGATATTTTATTTTGACTTTTGACTTTTATAACCACTAGCGCCTAATCCCTAATCATGAAATTTTTGTTTGTAACCGATCTGGATAACACTCTTGTGGGTGACGACGAAGCACTGGAAAAACTAAACCAGTTGTTGAGTCAGCATCGTCAAGAACACGGCACAAAAATAGTCTACGCTACAGGTCGTTCTCTTGCGCTGTACCGAGAACTTTTAACCGAAAAGCAACTATTAGAACCGGATGCTTTAATTGCAGCAGTGGGAACTGAAATCTATTACAAATATAGTGCAGACAGTCAAGACGAACCCGATCCAATTTGGTCGGCACAACTTTCTGTAGGCTGGAACCGCGATGTGGTGGTAGCTACTGGTGCTAATTTTGCCGATATCGTACCTCAACCAGCATCTGAACAGCGACCTTTTAAGGTTAGTTATTTTGTGACGGAACGAGCCGCAGAGGAAGTGATACCCCGCTTAGAATCGTTGCTGAAAGAACGGGGTGTAGACGCACAGTCGATCTACAGCGGGAACAAAGACTTAGATATTTTACCTCGCAATAGCAATAAAGGTTTGGCAGTACAGTTTCTGCGCGAGCAGTGGGGAATAGAAGCTACCCGAACAGTGGTGTGCGGTGACTCTGGAAATGATATCGCTTTATTTAGTATAGGGGAACCAAGAGGGATTATTGTAGGAAATGCCCAACCAGAACTCCGCCGATGGCTGAAAGCTAATCCAGCTGACTATCGGTATTTAGCAAAGGCAGCTTGTGCTGGTGGAATTTTGGAAGGTTTGTACCACTTCGGCTTTTTGTTATGATTAGCTATCTCAAAGGAACGATCACAGGCTTTCACAAAAGTAGCAGCGATCGCGTTACCCTCATTCTGGAAGTTAACCAAATCGGTTACGAATTGCAAATCCCGCCGCGTTTGGCAGAAAAGTTGCCCTCACCTGGGGAAGATGCACAAGTTTTTACTGACTTGCAAGTGCGGGAAGATCGGATGATTCTATATGGTTTTGCTTCCGCAGCAGAACGAGATTTGTTTCGCCAACTGACAAATGTGAATGGTATCGGTGCAGCTTTGGCGATCGCACTTTTAGACACCTTGGGACTCGAAGATTTGGTGCAAGCGATCGTCACCGGCAATATC
This sequence comes from Aerosakkonema funiforme FACHB-1375, assembly GCF_014696265.1. Lineage (GTDB taxonomy): Bacteria > Cyanobacteriota > Cyanobacteriia > Cyanobacteriales > Aerosakkonemataceae > Aerosakkonema > Aerosakkonema funiforme_A. Next base: position 22,376 of record NZ_JACJPW010000068.1, read on the forward strand.
CGCGCCCTAGCAAAAGCACGCGGCGTCGGTAACAAAACCGCCGAACGCATTGCCCTAGAACTAAAAACCAAACTCGCAGAATGGCGGCATTTCGCTGGTGTAGCCAGTTCTAACGCAACTGGCCCTTCTGGGGCAATTATTGAAGATGTAGAAATGACCTTACTGGCGTTAGGTTATACCAGCAGCGAGGTAGTACAGGCACTGAAGGCGGTCAGCGAAGACCCGCTGATGGCAAAAGCTAAAGAGGCGGAAGATTGGATTCGAGCTGCGATCGCCTGGTTGAGTAAGTAATATAAGATGCTTCGGAATTGCTTCTCAAAATTGTAAATATTACTTCAACGCTATGCCTGCGGACTGATCTGTTATAAGCAAGTTTATTTCCACAGAACGATTCAATAGCTGAGTTAAAAATAGCAGAATACTGTTGTAGCCCTAATATTACCAAAAGTCCGATATGACAAGCACAAAAGTTAATTCTTCTCAAAAAATCCAAGAAGAGAAGAAAAACGCTGTCCCTGCCCAAAAAACTCATAACCAAAGTCAAAAAAATCATAAAACAAGTACGATTGAATTTACTTTATTTGCACCTTATAACAAAGGAGCCGCGTTAATCGGGACTTTTTCCGATTGGAAAGAAATCCCGATGCAAAAAGGTGAAGATGGTTATTTCCGCACCCAAGTTGAATTGGAAGATGGCGTTTACGAATATAAATTGCGCGTGCAATCCAAAAGCTGGTTTTTTGAACCAGACCAATGGGTAGATATCATCGACCCTTACGCAACAGATGTTGATGAAAGCAAAGGAGTTGGCACGGTAACAATCAAAGACGGCAAACGAATTGTCGATACCTACGTTTGGAAACACGACGACAAACCGTTACCTGCCGATCGCGAATTAGTCATCTACGAATTGCACGTTGCCGACTTCTCCGGCGGCGAACCCGATCGCTACGTTCGTGGCAAATACAAACACGTTGTTGAAAAGTTAGATTATCTCTGCGAACTCGGCATCAACGCCATTGAACTGATGCCAGTTAAAGAATATCCCGGCGATTATAGTTGGGGCTATAATCCTCGTTATTTCTTTGCCACAGAAACAAGTTACGGCACAACCGACGAATTAAAAAATCTGATTGACGAGTGCCACGCACGCGGCATTCGGGTGATCATGGACGGGATTTATAACCACTCGGAAGCATCTTGTCCGCTCACTCAAATCGATCACGATTATTGGTATCACCATGCGCCCCGCGATCCCGATAATAACTGGGGGCCGGAATTTAACTACGAACATTACGACGAAAATTTAGGCGTTAAACCCGCGTGGCAATTTATCGGCGAGACGGTGCGTTTTTGGATTCAGGAATATCATATTGATGGCATTCGTTACGATGCTGCACGGCAAATGGCCAACTACGATTTCATGCACTGGATCGTTGAAGAAGCGAAAAAAACAGCAGGGTCGAAACCGTTTTACAACATTGCCGAACACATCCCAGAAACGCCCAGCATCACCAATTTTGACGGGCCTATGGATGGTTGTTGGCACGATAGTTACCGTTTCTGTCTGATCGAACACATCTGCGGCGATACGTTTGATTTGGAGCGTTTGAAAGATGCGATCGACTGCAAGCGCCAAGGCTTCATGGGGGCTACCAACGTAGTTAATTATCTCAGCAACCACGACCAAAAGCGCGTTATGGTGGAGTTGGCCAACCGCACCATTTTTGATGGCGAAGCTTTTAAACGTGCTAAGTTGGGAGCCGCCATATTAATGACATCTGTCGGCGTGCCAATGCTGTGGATGGGAGAAGAGTTTGGTGACTACAAACCCAAAACGATCGATCCCACAAAAATCGAATGGGCGCTGTTAGGAAATGACCTCAATAGCGGTTTGTTTGAATACTACAAAGGCTTGATTAATTTGCGGAAAAACAATCATGCCCTTTACACCGAAAACATTGATTTCTTCCATGAAAATGCTGAGGCAAAGGTATTAGCCTACACGCGCTGGAATGGTGAAGGTTCCCGTGTAGTCGTCGTCGCCAATTTCTCAGATAACTATCTGGCTGGATACACCGTTCCTAACTTCCCTGCCGATGGCAAATGGCACGAATGGACTTACGACCACGATGTTGAGTCTGGCAGCGGTCAAATCATCATCGATTTACCGGAGTACGAAGCAAAAGTTTTCGTTTGGCAATAGTCAAGTTTCCTCTTGCTTTGTGTAGGGTGGGCACTGCCCACCCTTTTTTTTACCGCCGATGAGAACAGATATATTTGCTAACTTTTCGCCAAGTACAATAGATATATTTATAACCGCAGATGAGAACAGATAAACGCAGATAAACGCAGATGTATTTGCTAACTTTTTGCCAAACACATAGATATAATCGCTAGTATCGTTTACGTAAAAAATTTGCGATCGTATCTGCGTTTATCTGCGTGCATCTTTCTACATCTGCGGTTAAATTTAACTCATGATTCCAAGCAAACTGAGATATTAAACAAAGCTATGTTGTTGCGCTAAGTAGGAAACAGCGCAACAACATACTTAAGTTATCGGCAATCTGTGTTGGTGTAATATCTGAATTAACCTACAGAATCGTCCCAATTTCCTTCAGATAAACCCGCGTAAATGGTTCGCCTTCTCCCAAGGAGTATTGTTCTATCAAACCTTTGCGCCGAATGGAAACGCTGTTTCCTTCCTTGACAACTACAGTAGCGTCTTCGATAATATCCCCCGTTAGCATCATCTCTGTTTCTGTGGGATTATTCAGAACTACCATGTTGCTGCCGTGGTAAAACATACCATCTCTTTCCAGCACGTCTTCTGTGTATTCAGCAATCAGTAAATCCAGTTTGGGATTACGCAATAAGCTTTGGACATTGGTGTTGTAATCCTTGTGCAAGATTTTTTGCGATCGATTCACAAAAACTGCTTCTCGACAAACAGCACCTATCGTCCAGTCGGGGTGTTGCAACAGGATATGGTCAATAGTTTCTTGCAGTTCTGCAACTGAAATTTGGTTGAAAGTAATAATCGGTATCCTCGCATCTGCACCAGACTTAAAGAAGGTTTCTAAAATCGACGACGGCACATCGACGCTTTCACCGATGGCAGGGTTAAGGTGCATAAAAATCCCCGGTGCGGCATTAATTTCCAGGATGCCGAAGTTACCCGATTTCCAAGATTCAGAGAGATTGGGAGAAATGACATCTATCCCCAGACAAGTAAGCTTAAAGTGCTGTGCGATATCTTGCGCCAAAATAATGTTATCTGGGTGAACGGTGCGCGTTGCATCTATACTCAAACCACCAGCAGAAAGATTGGCGACTTTGCGAAGATAAACGGTGCGTCCTGACTCAATTACGCTGTCCATTGATAAGTTTTGTTCGGACAGATACTGTTCCATTGCGTCGTCGCACTGAATTTTACTCATCGCCGAAGTAGGGGTGTCCAAACGGGCAGGTTTGCGATTTTCGCGCCCGATTAATTCACGAATAGTTGAGTACCCATCACCTACAACTGATGCGGGACGGCGTTCGGTAGCGGCGACAAATCTGCCGTTAACGCAGAGGATGCGGAAATCTGCACCTTTGATGCTTTTTTCGACAATTATTGAGATTGATTGTTCTTCTGGAATTGCTTTGAGCGCCCTGCCAAAAGCTTGTTGTAATTCTTCTTCGTTTCGCACCGCAGCTGTTACCCCTATGCCTTTGTGACCGGCTACAGGTTTAACTGCTACTGGATAGCCAATTTCTGCGGCGGCGGCTTTTGCTTCTCCAAGGGAGACAACTACATCGCCTTTAGGAACGGGAAAACCTAATGTACTCAAAAAAGCTTTGCAGTCATCTTTGCGGGTGGTAAAGTCGGAATCGAGATGGCTATCGTTATCAAATGTTGTGGCTACGCCGCGAATTAGTTTTTTGCCGTAGCCGTATTGCATGAGTCCTTCATCCCACAGATAAAAGGTGGGAATTCCTTTGCCGCAGGCTGTGCGTAATAAAGCGTAGACTGTGGGGCCACCATAAACGCTGTGTCGGAATGTGTCTTGAAGATTGCGAATGCGATCGTCTAAACCAAAATCTTCCTTTTGATTAATTGCTTCAAACCAGTCCCAAACGGTATAAACTATTGCCCGACTTGTACGTGCGTGCAGTGCTTGCACCGCAATTCTGAAAAAGTTGGGATGCTGTTTCAGATTCCAACGGTTGAGGTGCAAACCCATGTCGAGTTTTCCCAGTTCTGAAAGTGTGCGGGCGAAGAGATGGGCATGGGTTTCGTATGTCTCATCGCGCAACTGTGGGTAGCGATCGCCAATCACTGACAAATATTCCTCTATGGGTTGAGGCGACAAATACCCGGTGAGGGTAAAATCTAATACTACTGCCCCCGTCTCTAAATATGGGTTCGGCCCCATGTAATGTTTGATGTTGTAAATATCGAAGGCGTCTGTCTTCCTGGCGTTAATGCGTACTGTATCGATAATTTGTTCTCGCACCATTGATTATCTCCGCAAAGCTAAACTCCCTGCAAATTTAATTTCTGTACGTGGCTAAAAAATCCATTTTTTGCTGTCATCTTCAATAAGAGGGAGATTTTTCTCCAACATTTTCATTGCAGGTTAACAACAGCGATTTCTCTTTGCTAAATTTCTAGCCACGCCGACTACAACTTAACCTTAATGTGTAGGATTTTCATCTATCCAAAGGCAATGTTAAGTTATCCCAGCGCCAAAATACTTACCGAACTATTTACGCGATCGCCAAATTTTGGATAAAGGTGTGTGTTGATTTTGTAGATTAACTAAAAAGGCATATTTTTCTACTAATAATATATAACTTACGATAGGTACAACCTACACCGAAACGATTGAAAATTAAAGAACGCATTGAGGAGACAGCACATGAATATTACCAAAGCTGATCTCAGAGATGAAGTTCGAGAACTTGCTGAGGAAGCTTTCCACCGGAAACTTATTTCTGGCTATGGAGACGGCCAAGACACCAACGAGTACCAAATAGTATACCAAGGAAAACCCAAGCATTTTCCTTTAGAAAAAGCCCGTTCTTTGTTACGCAATTTAATTAAGCGTTTAGCTTAATTAAACATTCTGTTTGGCAAGGATAAATTTAGATGTAAAACATCTCCATTCACACCAGCACCTGACTCTCTCTCCACTCCCGATCTCAAGCTTGGATCGGGAGTTATCTCCTGGCGATTCACTTTTGCGATCGCACAGCTACTCTGCATAAAACCGCATTTTATTACAAATCGGTCAGAAAGCTTTACCATATAACAAAAAAAATTTCAGTATAAAGATCTACCATTTGGCTGTTCCCTTTGTTTAAACTGTCATGTTTTATAGAAAATAAATCAGGTGAAAACTGGAGTTAATATGGCGCTAAATGAAAATCGTGGGCAATTAGTCATTGTTGGTGGGGCAGAACAAAAGGAAGGAGAATGCAAGGTACTTCGGGAGTTCGTTCGGCGGGCAGGAGGTATCAAAAGTCGCATTGGAATTATGACGGCTGCGACAGGCTTACCAAGAGAAGTGGGAGAAGATTACACCAGGATCTTTGAGCGACTGGGTGCTGAGGAAGTTCGAGTTATAGACACCGAATATCGGGAAGATGCAAGCAAACCCGAATACTTAGAATTTATGGAAAATGCGACTGGTGTGTTCTTTACTGGAGGAGATCAAGCTCGCATCATCAGCACCATTAAGGACACCGACCTCGATCGAGCTATTCATAAACGCTACGCGGAAGGAATCGTAGTCGGGGGTACAAGCGCTGGTGCGGCAATGATGCCAGACATTATGATTATTGAAGGCGACTCGGAAACCCATCCTCGCGTTGATGTTGTGGCAATGGGGCCGGGTATGGCCTTTCTTCCGGGGATAGTGGTCGATCAGCATTTCTCGCAACGCGGACGTTTGGGACGCTTGCTCTCCGCACTAGCACAGCAACCAGCCGTTTTGGGATTCGGTATTGACGAAGATACAGCTGTGGTAATACAAGGCGATGAGTTTCAAGTCGTAGGTTCGGGTGTTGTTACCGTTGTCGATTTGTCAGAAATCGTCCATATTAATGTAGACGAACTCTTGAAGGATGAAGCTTTAGCAATTTGTGGAGCTAAATTGCATATTCTTCCAGATGGATATCGGTTTAACTTGAAAACTCGAAAGCCAGTTGTTGAACAAATGGCTCAGCAAGCAGCCTAAAAGTATTAATTCGTTGAGCGGACAAGTTCCTAGAGCAATACTCTGGGAACTTTTTTTAACTAGGTACTTAGTATTTAGTTAGATAGAGATGGCCGCAAAGTAATATCCCAGAATAATCAAAGTAACGCCAACTCCACCGCTAGAAACAAGATGAATCCATTCTCCTAATGTAGGCATTTTTCAGCCCCTCGTTAATCTTTAAATTTTATATTTTTATCTTCTCTACTTATATTTATAATAACCTCTTTCTAGGGCGGCATTCATAATCTTTAAAAGCATCTATCCAAAGTAGCGATTACAGATTGTAAACATATTGCTTTGGTAAGAGCGGTACGCTCGATTTATTTATAATATTTCTCAAGTAGTAGATTTTATCTTACTGAAGATGCTTGCACTGAAAAAGCCCTACATCCAAAATAATTTCTGTATACCTCTGGCTTGTGAGGGAAAAGCGCTTTATGTCCAGTTCGATCGAATTCAATTTACTTGCTCCTAATAATAAGAAACTTTCCTTAGTCGGGTCTTTCTCTAATTGGAAAGAAATCCCAATGGAAAAAGGAGATGATGGTTATTTTCGGACGCAAGTAGAGCTAGAGGATGGTGTTTATCAATACAAATTTCGCGTCCAGTCGAAAAGCCCCGCTTTTACACCTGACGAATGGGTAGATGTCATCGACCCATACGCTACAGACGTTGATGAAATAAAAAAACAAGGTGTGCTGCGAATTAAGGAAGGCAAAAGAATTGTCGATACTTATGTTTGGCAATATGACGACAAAGTGCTACCGGAAAATCATGAATTAGTCATATATGAAATGCACATAGCCGACTTTTCTGGCGGCGAACTCGATGCCCATAAGCGAGGCAAATATGTAGATGCGATCGCTAAGTTAGATTATCTATGCGAATTGGGGATTAATGCGATCGAATTGATGCCAGTAAATGAGTATCCAGGCGATTATAGTTGGGGATACAAAGTGCGTCATTATTTCGCGACAGAATCCAGTTATGGCACAACTGAAGAGTTGAAGCGCTTTATTGATGAATGTCACGCCAGAGGTATTCGCGTTATTCTGGACGGAATTTATAACCACACGGATGAAGAATGTCCGTTATTGCTGATAGACAGAAATTACTGGTATTACGAGTATATGCACTATCCGGAAGATCCGGGTAATTATTGGGGGCCAGAATTTAACTACGATAATTACAACGAAAAATTGAAGATAAAACCTGCTTGGCAATTCATCGGCGATGTGGTGACTTTTTGGGTAAGAGAATATCATATTGATGGCATTCGCTTTGACGCGGTGCGGCAATTAGCTAACTATGAATTCTTAGAATGGATTGCCAACGAAGCGAAAAAAGCTGCTGCAAATAAGCCGTTTTACAACATTGCCGAACATATTCCCGATACGCATAAGGTTGTGACCCCAAATGGCCCGCTGGATGCTTGTTGGCATGAGAGTTTTTATTACTTTGCGATTCCCCATATTGCTGGTGAAAGCTTTGAATTAGAAAAGCTGAAGGAAGTTTTAGACCCCAGGCGACAGGGTTATACTGCTACTACAAATGTCATCAATTACTTGGCGACTCACGATCGCGAACGTACAATGAGAGAATTAGGCGATCGCGGCATTTTTGGCGAAGAGGCATTTCGGCGAACTAAGTTGGCAGCTGTTCTGTTAACAACAGCGATGGGAGTACCAATGCTGTGGATGGGAGAAGAATTTGGCGAACACAAACGCAAAAGCGAAACTGTAACTCAGCCGAAAAAAATTGCATGGCCTTTGTTGGAGAGAGAGAAAAATCGCGATTTGTTTGCTTATTACAAAAGCTTAATTGAGTTGCGGAAAGAAAATCGCTCGCTGCAAAACGATAACATCGAAATTTTCCACGAAAATGCAGAAGCAAAAGTTATCGCTTACCATCGCTGGACTGAAGATGCTCCTCCGGTTGTTGTTGTGCTAAATTTTTCTAATAATGCTCTACTTGGTTATCAAATTCCCAACTTCCCCGCTGCTGGAAAATGGCGCGATCGCATCAATAACTGCGATGTAGAAGCTGGTGAGAATTTGACCTTAGACCTGCCAGAATATGAAGGCAAAGTGTTAGTTTATCAAGATTGAAAAAACGATCGATAAAGTACCCGACCGGGTAACACTTCATCATCAATTTTGGCATAAACGCGCAGACAAGCTAGCACTTCTCCTGACCTACCGCCGCTATCCAGTTCCAGGTCGTCTTTGGAGTAAGCGCGGATATCGGCGTAAGCACCCCATAACTCGCGAATTTGGACGGTATGACCTGCTTTGCGTGCGCTTTCGGCGGCTTTTTTCAAAGTGCGCCGCGCTTCTTGCTGTAGTTTTCCCCACCAGGAATCGCGATCGACTGGTGGCTGATATACTAAAGAGTTGATAGCTTCGTCTAAATCAATTCTGGCACGTAAATTGTCGGCTGGATCGATGTTTTTCGCGGCTGTTTTGGCACGTTGAAAGCAATCTATTAAAGCTGCGATATATTTTGATTTCTCATCTTTAGTGGCTAAAGATTTGACGCCAAAACGATTCACAGGTTTGAAAGCGTGATGTAAATCTGGGTCGATTGCTTCGATAAATTTTATATAAGTAGATAACACCGTGGCGAGAAAATAAACATCTGAGTCTGATGTTTCTACTGCTACTCGCACATCTAATTTTGTTTTCGTAGAAAATTCTAAACCGGGGTAGATATGTTCGTCGCGGGTGAAGGGAAGTTGGATAGGCGATCGCTGATTACTGAAATCCGGTAATTTCTCTCGCCAAGACTCAGCTAAAGTTTCGGGAACTCGCAATAACTTTAATTGCATTTCCTGCCACAAATCGGCATCATTATTACTTAGCAGTTGGAAATCGCCGAGATAGAAACGCAATTCTTTATCTGTTTCAAAATTATGTTTAATTCCGCTTAGTTTACTGCTATAATTAGAAGTAACTGGTTCAAATATATCTTCTAGCGAATGCGAAATATTTTCTATGGGTGTAGAGGTTGGCGATCGCAAAATTCCCTCTAATTCCCCTAGTACTTCTTTGGCTAAATTTGCACCAGGGTCTTCGGGTAATTCTGTTAAAGCAACCTGCAATCCACCCTGCAATCCATGTAAGTAAAACCGCACCAATCGCGCTAACTCAGAATGGTTTATTTCTAATAACTTACTCAGTTTTTCCATTCAGATCGCCTCCTATGAACTCTGAGAAACCCGGTTTCTCTAAGAAATCGGGTTTCTGAATTTTAGTGAATCCCACAAAACGGATCGCGGTTTTCATCAATTTCTTTCGGTTTATCCTCCAACCCCGTTTCAAAAACGCATCCTTCTTGTTTGAGACATTCGGGATTATCAGATGTCCAATAAGGTATTTCTCCCGCGTGAATTCGCAGAATACCTTTATCGTCGAGAGTGACATAATATTGATAATTATAATCGCTTTTGCCACCCGGACGGCTTAATTCGCCAATTGTTTCCCATCGATCGGTTATAGGATCGCGAAAACAGAAAGTATGTTTTCCTTTACGAGGAAATTCAGGTAAAGGTTTGCTAATTAATCCAGTTCCTTGTTCTTTGACATTACTTTCATAACGAAAACCTTCCATAAATTTGCTATAATCAACTTGACTGTCGAATACGAGAGGCGGATCTTTTGGCCCAACGCTGACAGTTTGCAATTCGATCACGTAAACTGCAATATCGCAAAGCAATTTACCATCTTGGGAAATAATCGGTTGGTTAGCTAATTCCGGCGATGCTGCTGCGATCGCTTTTTTGAGATCCAAACTTTCACAGCTAGCACTAATTAAGGAATGGGGAGTTCCCTGACAAAACAGTAATTTAAATTGCAATTTTTGGTCGATTTCAAATTGAACTTTAATTTTCGCCTTAAACTCATCTTCTTCCATTCCCAATTGGCGTACCAATCTATTAATATTGTATCCTCCCCAGAGCATCGGATTTGCGCCATCAAAATCTTGACGGTAGATCGTAATAGTTAAGGGAACTCCTTCCCAATCGCTGCGAGTTTTGGCGATCGAATCGCGATCGCTAAGTTGACGCAGTTCCCGACCATTCCGGAAAATCAATCGATCTCTTTCTCCCTGAGTTTTTAGGGTAAACGAACAAGGGAGAAAATAAAACAAATTTTTGACATCGATATCTAGTTGATTGACACCCAGACGCAGCATTCCCTTTGCTGCTTCTAAATCAAAACCGTACTGACGCAGCTTTTCTGCATAGCAAGCACCCACCGAAGTCGCCATTTTACTAAATTCTGGTACAAAAGTTACTCGTTCTGGATTCCAAACGAAATAGTCATATTTGCTAAACTCTTGTTTTACCAGTTCTTCTACCAAATAAATTTTGCACGTTTGACCGGATAAAATTAACCAATCGACTTTTTCTTGGCGGTGATTTTCTGACTGATATCCCAAGCGACTTTCCACCAGTCCTTTGGCGATGCGTACTGCATCTTCAACTACCGGAGAAACAGCATTTTCAAATTGCTGTCTGTTTATTTTCACGTTGAGGCGATCGGCAGATTTCACCTTGAAGTCAATTCCACTTTGTTTGAGCAAATCAGAAATCTTTTTCTCAGTAAGTACAACCCTTTCCCGGTCTATATTTTGGTTAATTTCAATTTTTATTTCTTCCGCATAATCCCAAATTTCGTAAAAAGTTTGCAAGCGAGAGGGATTATTTTTCCATTTCGTCGGTAGGATTTTTTCTGCATCTTTCAGCGCGTCGTTATAAGCGGGGTCTTCTTCAGGATTGGAGGTTTTCTTGTCAACGCATTCCCACAAGGAACCAATTTTATATTTGCCATCTTTAGTGAGGAAGCGATCGCTCAATCCCGCAATCTCATCTTCCAGCTTTTGACATTCCAAATCTCCTGAAGTTACTGCGGTCAGCAAACAATCTGCGATCGCCACTTTCAGCAATTTAAAAATCCGCAGCGTAATTAACTCTCCACCTAATTGCAAATGACCCGAAGAGCCAATAAACGTGGGAGTTAGCACGTAGTACCTTCCCCCAGCACCCCGATCTTCATCTCGTTCAAACGGGTCTTTCTCTTCCAGAGAAAGGTTAATCAAAGCTAAATCCGTCGTTCCCCCACCGATATCCAAAACCAAGACATTTTGCGACCATTTTTTCCCATCCCAATGACAGCGAGTTTTGAAAGATTCAATCCCAATATTCAAATCGCCGCCGAATTCCCGCCATAAGAAAAAGATTACTACCGAGACAGCTTCATCGTAATCAGTCTTTACGAAATCCATCCCCAACGCACTCACCATTTGCTCAATTTCGCGACGCACCACTGGCGGCGCTACCGCCGGATAAGTCACAACTGCGGTAGTAATATCTCGACGCGAAGACCTACCAGAAGTTCTGGTTTCGTAATATTTTTTGGTATTCTCGATCAAATAACCCCAAGCAGCTTGAATTAATTCGTTGCTGGTAATTTCTGACTCAACTCCCTCCCATTTTACTTGCATTGCATCCCGTTGTTGACCGAAATATCGCTTCGGCGAATGATGAAACTTCCCGTTAATTTCTTCTCCTTTAGTTTCGGAAAAAGCTGTTCTTCTGTTCTGAAGAACTCTGTTTCCCATGAGTACCTTTAAAGCTTTCAGACTTTGGATTTCCAACTCGCTGGGTATTTCCTTTGCTTCACTTCCCAGATCCAAAGAAACTCGGAGCAGATTTTGCGATGATAAAGGCGGGACGCGGAAGACTTCGTGGTAAATATGGTTTAATTTTTTGTTAGCAGCGCGGCGGAATGATTCGGGACGATTTCCCAAGGAAGTTTCGATTTTGCGGATCGTGACTAGCAAAGCTTGGTCATTGAGAGTACCCATTTCGGGTATTTCCACATCTTTTTTGATATCGCCAATAAATCTTTCCCACTCCGCTACACTCACACCAGCTAACGCATCAACAGTTGTGGAATTCAACCATTCTACCAATAGTTCGCCTAACCGTTCTTTTTGTTCTTTGGGTAAGCTTTTTTCGTTGGATACAAAACTTGCATCAAACAGGGTGACTGTGGAGTTGGATGTGCCAAAATCGATCGCTAACCAGTCGGTAGATTCGTTAAGATTTTTTTCAACTGGTTTAGGCTTTTCTTCGACAATTACTGCTGGTTGTGGTTCAATTTTATTAATGTCGATCGCAGGTATTTCCGGTTCGGTTTTGGGAGTAAATAAGTAGCAACTTTTGCTTGCTGTTTGCGGTATCGCTAAAATCGGATTTCCAGCGGCGTCAGAGTCGAAATATTCCACAATTACCAGCAAAGTGCAACCGACATTTCCCGGTAATGGTTTATCCAATGGGTAAGGGTCTTGTCTTAATCGTTGAGGAGCGTATAGTCTGATAGGTTGTTTAAACGTAAATGTTCTGTACGCCGCTTGGATTTGCGCTCCTAATTGTCGCGGTTCCCCTTCCACCACGCAACTGATGCTGGAAATATGCGGTAAATTGCTTGTGGAAACTGGAGCCAATTCTACGATCGGCAAATCTAATAAAGTTTCGTCATTCGTTTTCGGACGAAGTTGGAATCTATTTAATAGTCTGATTTCAATAGCCATTGGTAATTTCAAATTTTAGATTTTAGATTGAGAATTGCTGATTTGAAATTTCAAATAAGTTATCCACCAGGATAAGTAATTTCGGTAATTTGCCACAAACTTTGCCACCATTGAGGAACCGATCGATTGACCATATCTTCTGCGGTAATATCTCTCAACAACACTTCATTCTGGAGTAACTTTTGCAAATCGCTATTAATTCCTTTCAGAAATTCTCGCAAGCTGTTGTCAAATTTCTGATTTACCTCGCTGGCAAATTCTACTAAATGCAAACCCGCACTAGCCACCATTTCATCTCGCAGGCGCAATACTAAAATTTGATTGTTCGCAGGTGTGCGATCGGTTTTGTTTCCCGTTTGTCCCCAAGCGAAAGTTAAGCCGTTTTTATTATTGTTTGCACGCGCTAAGGGAAATAAATTTTCTGGTTTAATCTTCTTCTCTGAATTATCTGCCACTTTAGCTTTTTTCAGCAATCCATTCAGCCACATTTTCGGTTCTGTCCCGCCTTGAACTAAAATCTGAAACGATCGCACATTTTCCCGTTTTGTTTGCTTAATTTCTTCTATTTTTTCTGGCGGCAAAATTTCTGCGATCGCATTTCTCTCGTTCTGCACTTTGGCGGAAAGCTCGTTTAGCAATAGCGCGATCGCACCATTTTGGGGATTGGCGATCGTTTCGCGGGTGAAACCTTCCATTTCCCGCACCATTTGGGCAAATTCGGGATAAAAATCTTCGCTTTGCACGGGAATGCTCGTATCGTCTCCCGCTTCCAAATCTCCCAATATCTCATCTACTATATTTGTAGATTCTGGCAATTTAATGATACCATCATCTGCTTGCTGAAACAGCAAATTCCAGTGCGGCCAGCTAAATATCCGAAAGATTAACTCATCTTTAATCGCCTCGCTTACCTGCACTCCCCGCCGATCCTGCAAACTTTTTTTACCTAAATCTTGTTGAAACTCATTGTAGGTCTTGACTAAACTTTCGATCGCTTCTCTCAATTTGACAAAGTTCTTGTTTTCCGGTATGGGAATATCCTGCTGAATACCTTCTAAAAGATGACGCAACTCATCCTGTTGTTTATGTAAATTTTCCGCAGCACTGCGGGTATCATCTAATAGTTGTTTGAAACCATGTTCTTTAACATGATTTAAGATCGATTCTCGCAGTCTGACAATCCCGCCATTTTCAGCTAAATCGCCTAATTGTCGAGCTAGCGTACTCCTGCGATCGGACCCTTGCAGCTTTTCACTTAATCTCTGCCATTTTTCGCGCAATTGTCTGGACTTCTCCCCGCGATCGAAGAGATAATCTAAGTTAGCCATAAACTCTGGCGAACCTACCTGCACGTTACTGGAATTCTTGGCTAAATCTCCCAATCCCCACAGCGGCGATAGCAGAAAAATGCGATTTTTCTCCGTGGTAAATGCTTGAGCGCTAGCGACAGTAGTTTTCAACACTTTCAGTTTTTCCAAAACGCTATTTTCGCTCAGCGGTTCATCCTCAAATGGCAAAATATCATCGATCGCATTTTCCTCAATCATCTCATCTAAGATTCTTTCCCCTCCCTCATTTTCCAAAGGTAGCTGATCGAACCTTCCCACTCCCACCAAAATGCGCTCTTTCAGGTTAACCCCCGGTTTCTGCTGCTGCATCATCGTGAAAATTTTATTCGCAGTTGCACCACCCGGTTCATTACCTTTTAATATAATCAAAATTGTTTGTACTTCTTCCAGTTCTCGCAGCGATAAGAAAGTATCCCGCACCCCCGAATTCGCCGCACCCAATCCGGGAAAATCAAGTAAAATAAATTCTTCTGCACCTGCTAAACCAGACAAATCCCAAATATCTCTCGATACTCTCACTTTCAGATTCACGCGCCGAATCAGGGGAAAGCTGTTTTGCAACGATTCAATCGAAACTTGGTTCGATTTCCCAGGTGCCGGCAATGGCATATCCTCAAATCTAAGATTTTGGATATCCATTTCTGCATCTGCTAATTGCAGTCCTTGACGAGCGACGATCGGATCGATTTGCGAATATTGTTTACCGAGCAATATTCCCCATCTTTCATACGTTCGCACGAACAAGATTAATTCCCGCAACAAATAACGCAAATCCAAATTATTGCTACTTTTCCAAACCGTCTCGCACCAATTAATTGTATCTTGCCAAATACCGATCTCGTTAACGTTCAACCTGTGCAGTGCTTTTAACTGTTCTGAATTTATGCTCGCATCCGTCGCTCTCTTATCCGCTTCTTTCAACATGAATTGCAAACATTCTTTCACTTCCAAATCCGAAAGATATTCAACTGCAAATTCTTCTACCTGCGTCGTTTGGAAACCCTCTTGCTGAATCAAGTGAATGGCAGTAACATTACCCGTCGTCGGATTAGCACTCACCGGTAGTGCGTCCCCGTACCCGATTAAACTACCCAACAGTAAAGTTTTTCCGGCATTAAATTCTCCCATCACACCAATTTTCACTGGCGAAGTAGCGCGATCGACTGTTTTTTTCGCCGCCTCCCCCAGCCGTGTCAGCGCATTCGGTAAAGTTGCTGACACCCAATCTGGCAGCGACAAGCTTTGGGAGAGCGATTCTACTGTTTCCCCTATAGATTTGCCATATTGTTTATAATGATTTAGCTTTTCCGTTTCCATATATTTTTTATTTTATTTAAAGTAGATTTTATCATTTCCCATCGGCCATTGGGGAAAGCCCTACATAACCATCTTTGCTCCAATATCACAATTTTATCTATTTGTCAAACTCAGTCAGATTTTTATTACTGTTTTTAAGGAAAACTCGTGCATCGAGAAGGAGAGTTTTGGGTGCGATCGCCACTTCTTCAGACCAATCATCAACGCAATTAATAGGCTTTCAGCTTCTAAATCTGACAAATTTTGGTTAAAAGTTATACCAAGCCTGACATTATTCAAATTTACCACAGACTTCAAACGAAGTAAATACGTTAATTAATTGAGAATTACTTGCAGAAAGTTTTCTTTGCTGAAAGAGATAAAATCGAAAAAATAAAATATCGCCAACGCAAATAAAACAAAATATTATATATGCCTGAAACTAATATCCCTTCGTGCGAACGAGTGAGAACGAACAGAAAAAAATATTAGTTCCCCCACTCCCCCACTCCCCTCTTCCCCCTTACCCAGCCACTTGTGATAAAATCAAAGGCTGCTGCATAAATAACAAACAAGTCAAACATGGCCCTCACTCAAGAGCGCAAACAACAACTGATCACCGAATACCAAGTACACGAAACCGACACCGGCTCGACAGATGTGCAAATAGCCATCCTGACCGATCGGATCAACCGCCTCAGCGAACACCTCAAAGCCAATGACAAAGACCACGCTTCTCGGCGAGGCTTGTTAAAACTGATCGGACAACGCAAGCGCCTACTTTCCTATATTTCCAAACAAAATGTCGAGCGCTATCAAGCGTTAATCGGTCGCCTGGGCATTCGCGGTTAAAGGTTATGCCATCAGAACCTCAACAGGAGTCCTCATCCGGTAAGAAACGCTTACCCTTCGAGCCCAAAAAAAATAGCAAAAAAGCGACCAAAACCTCATCTGCGACACCGATTGCGGCCAAAACAGAAGACAAACCGCGATCGGTCAGCAAAGAGAACAAAGCTATTCCAGAGGCAGTGAGCCAGCGCATGGTAAAGCGAATGGCCTTTTTTTGCGGCATTCCCACCTCCCTGGGCATATCCACCTTTATTCTCAGCTATATCGTGGTTAGCCATGCTTGGTTCACACTACCGACCCCGGTCGTAGTTTTGACCAGCATGGGCTTTTTCGGTCTGGGAGTTTTGGGGTTGAGCTATGGTGTCCTTTCCGCATCATGGGAAGAAGAAACACCAGGCAGCATATTCGGATGGGAACAATTTACCGTCAACTGGGGACGAATGACGGCGGCATGGCGATCGGGTAAGCAAAAAAATTAAAAACTTGCTGCATAACCATCACAGCAAGCAAGCTGGCTATGCCGAAAACGCAACACCAGGTTGGCTCGATCGAGTTTGATATGAGAGCCTATAGGTTAGCTATTACCAGATTCTGCACCCAAAAAACTTAAAAAAGGATTTTCAATATGATCGTCGTCATGAAAATCGGCTCCCCAGAAGTCGAGATTGCCCGTGTTAGCCAAGATCTCACAACCTGGGGACTGACACCAGAAAAAATAGTCGGTAAGCATAAAGTAGTGATCGGGTTAGTTGGCGATACCGCCGACCTCGACCCACTACAAATTCAGGAAATCAGCCCCTGGATAGAACAAGTGCTGCGCGTAGAACAGCCCTTCAAACGCGCCAGCTTAGAGTTCCGTCACGGCGAACCCTCCGAAGTAGTAGTTCCTACTCCCAACGGGCCTGTAGCTTTTGGTCAGCACCATCCTCTCGTCGTCACCGCTGGGCCTTGTTCCGTTGAGAACGAACAAATGATTGTCGAAACGGCGCGACGGGTAAAGGCAGCAGGGGCGCAGTTCTTGCGTGGAGGTGCTTACAAGCCTCGCACTTCCCCTTATGCTTTCCAAGGTCACGGCGAGAGTGCGTTGCAATTGCTGGCAGCAGCACGACAAGCCACCGGCCTCGGTATTATCACGGAATTGATGGATGCCGCCGATTTAGATGTTCTAGGCGAATACGCTGATGTCATTCAAATCGGTGCCCGCAATATGCAGAATTTCTCACTGCTCAAAAAAGTGGGGGCGCAACCAAAGCCAGTCTTGCTAAAACGGGGAATGGCAGCTACAATAGAAGATTGGTTGATGGCTGCTGAATATATCTTAGCGGCTGGCAACCCGAATGTGATTTTGTGCGAGCGGGGTATTCGCACATTCGATCGCCAGTACGCACGCAACACCCTAGATTTGGCGGTAGTACCTGTATTGCGTACCCTTACCCATTTGCCCATCATGATCGACCCCAGCCACGGTACCGGACGAGCCGAATACGTACCTTCAATGGCAATGGCGGCGATCGCAGCTGGCGCGGACTCGCTGATGATTGAAGTACACCCCAACCCAGCCAAAGCTTTGTCTGATGGCCCGCAATCTTTAACACCAGAAAGATTCGATCGCTTGATGCAAGAAATGGCTGTCATCGGTAAGGCAGTCGGACGCTGGCCTCAACCAGTTGCAGCACTTGCCTCCTAAATTTAGGACGGTGCGTCATACCCACAAAATGCTGATTTTATCTGGTTAGTTTCAAGCCCCATCCCCTTGTGGGTGGGGTGGTTGACAGATATGTAACACCATCTGACGCACCCGACAAACTGAAAAAGGCCAGCTTTAGGAGCTGACCTCTTTTTATGTCTACAAGGGTAGATAATTTTTGGCTCATTAGTTCCCCTTTCTGCTAAAGGGGTTTGGCAGTATAAAGTGGAATAGAAACGGGCCAACCTCCCGTCGGTTAACCCGTGAGCTTGGGAACGCGCAGAGCAATTATTTTTGCACTACCAACTTCACATTCGCGTTTTGCAGACCGCGCTGCTTCACTTCTGCCAAAGTCTTGTTAACAGCGTACTTCTGATTGATAGAGTTGATCAGCTCGGTTTGGTTGTGCTTCTTAGCAACACCCCACAGGTCAGCAATCAGGTCGAAAGTGCCGTCGCTATTGCGAGACCAACCCAAATCGTATTCGCCTTCCAAAACTGCAACCAAGTCAGCTCGAACCCGTTGACCGTTGTATCCACGGACATCGGCGTTGCTCTTCACCGTGATACCCAGGTCGCGCAGAGAAGTTTTAAGGATTTCGGCATCGGTGATTTTGGTCCGCAGAGTGCTAAAGTGAGACATTGGGATTTCCTCCTAGAGAAGTTAGAAACAAACGACAACGTTTTTGGTTTTGTTCGGATGTTGCCGCCCAAGAAAGCTTTTAGCGGCATTTACTTAAACTGCTAGCTAAGGCTAGCCTTTCCTCCTGTTGGGAGCAGGAGAAAGCTTTTAAAACTCCATTCGCTGATATTCAGCTACGGAGGATGCAGCAGGCCGCGCACGCTGTCTGGCCCAATCTCGCAAGGCCGTAACCTGTTCCGTCATTGTTCTCGACAGCGGTTGTGTGGCTTTAATCGCGGCAATGATATCTAGCTGCGTGAATTCTCTATCTTGAGCAAAGGCTTCGTACATTGCGGCAACCAGCGCCTGCTCAATTTCTGCTCCAGAGAAGCCATCAGAGACTTTACCGAGCTGTTCCAAGTCAAAGCGAGACACTTCTCGGCGACGCTTAGATAAGTGAATCTTAAATATCTCTTGGCGTTCTTCTAGAGTTGGCAAATCTACGAAGAAAATTTCATCAAAGCGACCCTTCCTCAAAAATTCCCCAGGTAAGCGTTCGACTCTGTTCGCCGTTGCCATCACAAAGACTGGGGAGGTTTTCTCTTGCATCCATGTGAGGAAGGAGCCAAATATCCGGCTAGAGGTACCTCCATCTGAGTCCGATGAGCCTGCACTACCTGCAAAAGCTTTATCTAACTCGTCGATAAATAGAATAACCGGGGAAATAGATTCGGCTGTTTTCAGCGCATTTCTCAGATTAGCCTCTGAGCGACCCACCATCGAGCCATCGTACACACGGCCCATGTCCAGTCGCAGTAGTGGCAAACCCCAAAGACGAGAAGTTGTTTTAGCAATGAGGGACTTGCCGCAACCCGGTACGCCTAAGATTAGCATCCCTTTTGGCTGTGGTAGTCCGTATTCTCTGGCTCGTTCTGTAAAAGCGTTGGAGCGTTGTTTGAGCCATTTTTTTAGCTCTTCCAAACCGCCCACCGCATCAATTGTTTCGTCTTCCTCAATGTACTCTAGAATACCGTTGCGACGAATCAACTGTCTCTTCTCGGAGAGTACAATGTCTACTTCTGCCTCAGTGAGGCGACCGTTTGTAACTTGGGCTTTACGGTACACCTTTTCGGCTTCATCTCTCGTCAGTCCCAGAGCTGCTCTCAGAAGTTTTTCCCGCGCTTCGGTCGTCAGCCTGCGGGCACGAGCTGGATCTAACTGCTGCGTCAACACCTGATTCAGCTCAGCCATGTCCGGCAGTGCGAAGTCCAGAACTACAACTTCCTTCTCCAGCTCTATCGGAATAGTCTGCACCGGTGACATCAAGATGATGCTTTTTTGGGTGCCTTTAAAGCTGGCGATCGCATCCCTGAGCCACCGCGTAGTCTGAGGATCGTTAAAAAATGGATGCAGATCTTTGAAGATGAAAATACTAGAATCTCGCTGTGGGTCTCGCTGTCTATTCATCGCCCACTCAATCGCTGCTTGTGGCGAGACGGTATTATGCTGGATAGTTCGAGGGTGACCGTATTCTGACATACCTTGAGTCACTGTCCAGACATATACCCGTCGTGCGGGTTTCATTTGAGCGATTGTTGCGATTGCCTGCTCTGCCCGCTCTTCCTCGGAAGTAACGAGGTAGATCAGAGGGTATTGAGCTTGAACGAGAACGCTTAGTTCTTCTTTCATTTCTCCACGACCTACTATCGACCGAATAGAGACGGTGCAGACCTTACCAGATTCTTCTAGAGGAGTTGCCTGCTAATGCTTGGGCATTATTATCGCTAATTGCTTTTGCAGTTTTTGCTTTTGCAGTTTTGCGACTTTAGCATGGCACCAACTCTTGCTCTCCCTGTTGATCGGTTCCTTTAGTTACCGTCACCTTCTCAACCGAAAGATCTTCTTCTGGCAGTACACCTGGCTGTTTAATAAGGGAAACTAATTCTCCCTGTTGGATCACAACGGAACCCTTACACTCCGGACAACTGTAGAGCCGATGAGTTTGCCCGTACGATGCCTCTATCTCCTCTGTTATCTCTGGATGAGCTAGGTAGAAAATAATGGCTCGTTCAGCAATAGATGACATCGGTTCTGAGTCAATTGCGGCTCGAATTTTGAGTTGACGATGCAGCTCTGGTGAAAGATACAACGTAACCTTTTGTTTATCTTGCATATGACTCATCAGTCGTTCTACCCGGGTATGTTTATTAGCCTATCGGTTAGATTTCTAGCTGTCAAGGCATTAAGCTGTTTTGACGGCATAATCGTTACATTTATTTACATTTAATCGCAGTCACGCGATCTCTCAGCATTGCTAAACTGTCGTCAGGCAGATTTATACTACTCCATCAGAGAGAAAAGGCTAAGACGATCGTTCCACAAACCAGTTTCAAACAGATGGTGAATGTGTTATATTTAAAATCTAAATTTTCGGCGGTATAGCCAAGTGGTAAGGCAGAGGTCTGCAAAACCTTCATCCCCCAGTTCAAATCTGGGTACCGCCTTTGACAAAACCATAAAAAGCCCCAACTATACGCTGCGCGTATAGTTGGCTGATAGCTTGGGTAAGTCACTAGGGTAGGCCGATCGCACCACCATTTCCAGCAATCACCTCACCGATCGCATAGGCAGCAATATTATGGGACTCAAACCAGCTAA
Source organism: Aerosakkonema funiforme FACHB-1375 (assembly GCF_014696265.1). Taxonomy (GTDB): domain Bacteria; phylum Cyanobacteriota; class Cyanobacteriia; order Cyanobacteriales; family Aerosakkonemataceae; genus Aerosakkonema; species Aerosakkonema funiforme_A. Next base: position 43,684 of record NZ_JACJPW010000068.1, read on the forward strand.
TTGTCTGCTTTGTCTGTTCTGGCGATACTAGCAACATATATCCAATTCCCATGTTGAATGTATCGAACATCGCTTTTGGACTGACTTCACCTGAGACAGCTAACCAATCAAAAATCGGTAAAATCGGCCAACTACCAATATCAATACGAATAGATTGGCCTTTTCCCAAGCAGCGAGGTAAATTTTCTGGCAATCCCCCACCAGTTACGTGAGCCATACCATGTATTTGAATTCCAGCTGCTCGTGCTGCCAGAACCGGCTTAACATAGATGCGAGTCGGGGCAAGCAGAACATCTCCCAAACTCTGGCCGGACAACTGTGGAGGCGTATCGCTCCAGCTAAAATTATTGCGCTCGACAATTTTGCGAACCAAACTATAACCGTTGCTGTGAACACCCGCAGAAGCTAAGCCGATCGCAATATCCCCAACTTTAACCTGCTCTCCATCAAGCAGCTGGCTTCTTTCCACAATCCCCACACAAAAACCAGCCAAATCGTATACTCCCGCCCCATAAAATCCCGGCATTTCCGCCGTTTCTCCACCCAACAGCGTACAACCGGCCAGCTGACAGCCCTCCGTAATCCCCGCAATCACCTGAGTCAGTTGCGATCGATCCAGCTGACCCGTAGCTAAATAATCTAAAAAAAACAAAGGTTCTGCCCCGGAAGTGAGAACATCGTTAACGCACATTGCCACCAGATCGATACCGATCGTTTCATGACAGTTAAGGTCTTGCGCTATCTTGAGCTTTGTGCCAACACCATCCGTACCCGAAACCAAAACAGGCTCTTTAAACCCTGTCGGTAACCGGAAGTAACCGCTAAAACCACCCAACCCACCAATCACTTCCGATCGATGAGTACGATGTACCAGATTGCGTATTCCCTCCACAAAAGCACGACCCGCTTCAACATCTACACCTGCTTCTCGATAATCCATCACTAAAACTCCACCTGCAACGCGAGTGCGTGTACTTTAGGCAGATCGAGCCTGACGACAGGTACGCACGCAACTTGCTTAACTGCATATGACTGCACGATGTATTTTACCCGGCCTTGGCAATCGCGCCCCTACCATTAACAAAAATGTCACCTCGATAGCAGACAAATTTAAAAATTAAAGTTTTTAACATCTATCTAAAGTATGAAATTAACAATTTACTACGAAGAAATCGTGCCAAGTGACCACCCATAAAGTGTTTCGGTCGTATGTAAATTTTTTATTAAGTTTTATTTCGCATTAAAAATCACAAAATCAACCGCAATCCTTGTGACTGGAGTTTAGACTAACCGCGCTTTAAGGCGCGGTTAGTCTAAACTCCTAGCAATCCAAAACCCCTCAGCTTCTAGCTGAGTCAGAAAGAGCGATTAAATCAGGAT
>NZ_JACJPW010000069.1 GCF_014696265.1 Aerosakkonema funiforme FACHB-1375
CCGCTCCCCCACTCCCCCACTCCCTCTTCCCCTAGCGCCTAGAGGTTCTGATGACGAACTCCCCGAATCCCAGTAACGAACCCCAATCAAGTGCAAATCGGCGTGTATGGCTGCTTTGGCTGAGTCGCACCGGTCTTGCTTTTGGCGTAATTTTGGTAGTTGGCGTTGCGGCTGGTGCTTGGTGGGCCTGGGTGTTTGTCCAGGAGCAATTAGGGCCATTAGTTGAGAAAAATCTCAGCGAGAGTCTGAAACGACCGCTAAAGTTGGGTAAAGTAGAACGCTTTTCTGTTAGCGGACTGCGATTTGGGGCTTCGGAAATACCGGCAACGCCGACAGACCCAGACCGCGCCGCAGTTGGGGCGATCGATGTGGGTTTCAATCCCGTCACCCTGCTGTTAAACCGCACTTTAGAGCTAGACCTCACCCTCGTCAATCCCGATGTTTACATCGAACAAGACGAGAAAGATAGCTGGATTGTCACTGAAATTAGCGTCGGAGAAGGCACCGGGCCATTCAAAACCGAAATCAAATCGGTGCGGGTGAGCAACGCTAAAGTTGTACTGGTGCCAAATCCAAAAACGGGTTTTCCCAGAGTTCCCATAGGCATTACGCCGCTGAATGGTAATGCTCAAATCGAAGATCGGGGTCAGCGCATTCGCTTCGATTTAGGCGGACAATTGGCTACCGGGGGGAATTTCAACATTTCCGGGGAACATTCTATTCCCCTCAAACAAACGAACGTACAGCTGCAAGGTCAAAATCTACTCGTTACAGATCTCGATCGCCTAGTCAAATTTTCCTTTAATTTGAGTGACGGTCGGGCAGATGGCAATTTGACTGTCAGATATAGCCCCGAACAGCCACTATTTTTATCGGGGACGGCACTCCTCAAAGATGTTACTGCCAATTTGAAACAACTGCCAGCACCGTTTAACAATACTAACGGAATGCTGCGCTTCAACGATCGCGAAATTACGTTGGATAATGTCACGACGCGCTTGGGTCAAGTTCCCCTGCAAGCGAATGGCAGTTTCGATCTTCAAAAAGGATACGATATTACAGCGCAAGTACCCAGTGTCGCGATCGCCAATATTGTTCAAACTCTCAACTTAAAAACATCACTGCCTGTAAGCGGCGAGGTGCGAGCAGGCGTGCGGTTGACCGGCCCAATACAAGCTCCCATCCTATTAGGTCAATTTACCACAACCAAACCCACCCAAGTTGATAAGCTGCAATTCTCTTCTATAGGCGCTCGTTTTGCCCTCGCACCGACGACAAACGAACTTGCGATCGCAGATTTGCAAGCAAAACCAACTGTTGGCGGTCAAATCACTGGCAAAGGCAATCTCAAGTTGGGTCAAGAAGGTGGATTGGTATTTGATGCTGAAATTCAGAACGTGCCGGGAGATGCGATCGCTCAGCAATACGGCACAACTTTATCTCCTTCTCTTAAAGTTGGCAATGTTTCCGCCAAAGCACAAGTATTCGGCCCCCTCAACGATATCCGAGTAGTGGCTAGGTGGCAAGCTCCCCAAGCTACCTATCCCGCAGCTGGCGAAGTTGTCATTGCTAGAGGTCAGACAGTCTTGCGCGATGCGACTTTCCAAGTGGCGGGAAAAACTTTGCAAGCAGCAGCTCGTATCGCTGACGGTCGCTGGGAAGCACTTGTGGAAGGTTCCCAATTGCCAGTCAAGGATATTTTAGCTGCATTGCCGGAAAACCCAGACGAGCAGGAGAATTCTCCAGTCAGAAGTCAACAGTCTTCAATCCAGAATCCCAAATCCCAAATCCCAAATCCCATACTGGAGGGAACGATTAGCGGAAGAACGAAGCTATCGGGAAGTTTAGGTTCTTTTAAAGTACAAGATATTCAAGCGATCGCAGAAGGAACTCTGCAAGTTGCGGGTGGCAATATCCAATTGCGCCAAGCTGGATTGAATAATGGACGTTGGGAAGCTTTAGTCAGTGCGACTGGTATTCAATTGGGGCGTTTTCCCCAAGTACCGCCTCAATTGCAGAACGCCACTTTCAGCAACGGTCAATTTAAATTAACGGGGAATGTTGAGTCGTTCCAAGTTGCAGATATTCAAGCAATCGGTCAGGGAAATATTCAAGTAGCTGGCGGTACTGTGCAAATTGTGCGGGTCGGACTTCGCAACGGTGCGTGGGAAGCGATCGCCAGAGCAGCTAATGTTAATCTAGGACAATTGGCACAGTTACCGCCGCAAGTACAAGGGCCATTTAACGGTCAATTCCGCATTGCAGGTAACCTCAACTCTGGCGAATTGGGCACAATTCAAGCAGTTGGCAATGGAAATATCCAAGTTGCTGGCGGTAGGGTACAAATTCAACAATTAGAACTCGATCGCGGTAATTGGCGAACTAATCTTACCGCTTCTGGCGTGCAATTAGGGCGTTTCGCGCAAGTACCGCCGCAATTGCAAGGTGCTTTTAGCGGACAAGTGGTAGCAGCAGGAAATTTAGATACACTTACCGCACAAACAGATAAATCTCCCCTATCTCAAATTCAAGCAATAGCGCGAGGAAATCTGCAAGTTGCTGGTGGAAATATCCAAATTCGACAAGCAGAGATCGATCGCGGTAATTGGCGAGCAAATGTTGCCGTTGCTGATGTGCAATTGAGTCGGTTTGCCCAATTACCGCCGCAATTGCAAGGTGCTTTTAGCGGTCAATTTCAATTAGTGGGAAATTTAGACGCGCTTACCGAGAAATCGAATCAATCGCCGCTATCCCAAATTCGCGCCAGAGGTGATGGGAATGTTCGGATTGCTGGCGGTAATGTGACTGTTCGACAAGCACAACTCGATCGCGGTAATTTCCAAGCGGAACTCATCGCTAAAGGTGTAGAACTCAGTCGTTTTCCGCAAGTTCCCCAGCAGTTACAAAGTTCTTTCAGCGGTCAATTGGAAATAGCCGCAAATTTAAACAATCTGACTGACAAATCGAATCGATCGCCACTTTCTCAAATTCGCGCTAGAGGTACAGGTAATCTACAAGTTGCAGGCGGTAGTGTTAATATCCGACAAGCAGCAATTAGCGATGGGAATTGGCAAGCTAATATCATCGCTAGGGGTGTAAATCTCGCTCGTTTCCCGCAAGTACCCAAGCAGTTACAAAGTTCTTTTAATGGTGAATTGGAAATTGCCGGTAATTTAGATAATATTAATAATGATGATAACTCGCTGCTATCTCAAATTCAAGGCAGAGGTCGCGGCAATCTGCAAGTAGGTGGCGGTAGTGTTAATATCAGACAAGCTGTAATTAATCAAGGTAATTTTCAAGCAGATATCGCCGCTAGCAATGTCCGACTAAATACTTTCCCGCAAGTCCCGCCACAGTTTCGCAGTTCGGCTTTTACCGGTCAATTGGAAATAGCTGGAAATCTCGATGCACTTTCGGATAAGAATAAGTCGCCGCTATCTCAAATTCAAGCTAGAGGTCAGGGAAATCTGCAAGTTGGTGGCGGTAATGTCAATATCCGACAAGCGCAGATCGATCGCGGGAATTTTCAAGCAGATATCGCCGCTAGCAATGTCCGACTAAATACTTTCCCGCAAGTCCCGCCACAGTTTCGCAGTTCGGCTTTTACTGGTGAATTTCAAGTAGCGGGAAACTTAGACGCACTTTCCGATAAGAATAAGTCACCTCTATCGGTTCTGCAAGGAAGAGGTCAGGGAAATCTGCAAGTAGCAGGCGGTAGTGTTAATATCCGACAAGTGCAGATCGATCGCGGGAATTTTCAAGCAGATATCGCCGCTAGCAATGTACAGCTAAATCGTTTCCCGCAAGTACCAAAACAATTCCAAGGTACTTTTAGCGGCGCAGCACAAATAGCTGGAAATCTCGATGCACTTACCGATAATTCTAATAAGTCACCGCTATCCCAAATTCAAGCAATAGGTCAAGGAAATCTGCAACTTGCTGCGGGTAACGTAACGATAAGACAAGCAGAAATTAACCGGGGTAATTGGCAAGCAAATCTTTCCCTTTCAGAGATAAAGCTGGCAAATTTCCCACAATTACCGACCCAGTTAAGAGGTTCTACTTTTACTGGGGAACTGCAAATTGCAGGAAATTCGGATGTCCTGACAGCGCCGCCAAATAACTTACCTTTATCGCAAATCCAAGCCAGCATTCAAGGAAATCTTCAACAAGTTGCTGGCGGTAGCGTTACGATTCGCCAAGCACAGCTAAATCGAGGCAATTGGCAAGCAGATGTTTCGCTTGCCAATGTGCAATTAAATCGCTTTTCGCAGCAACTGCAAGGACGGTTGACCGGCGATTTGAATCTGGCGGGAAATGTCGCTTCTCTGACCGCAACGGGAAGGTCGCCGCTAGCAAATATTCAAGCCAGAGGAAATGCCAACTTTTCTGAGGGAATCGCTTCTATTCAAGGGCCGATCGCAGCTACATTTGACTGGAACGGACAGCGGTTGCAAATCGAACGAGTAACCGCTCCTGGATTAAATGTAAGTGGAATAATTATAGCAAATATTGATAGAAATAACCAGCCGAATATTACAAGTTTAGATATCAATGTAGAAGCGCAAAACTTAAATTTACAAAATTTGCCCATCCAAATACCGACGCCAAGAAACCGGGTTTCTATGGCAAGTCGCTTTGGAGCTAGAGATATAAGCAGAAACCCGGTTTCTATAATTGGTAGTGCTGATTTTAACGGTCGGATATCGGGAACGCCAACTGCACCGAATGTAGCGGGTAATCTGCGTCTGCAAAATTTGGTTATCAACGGTTTCGATTTCGATCCTGTATTATCGGGTGAGGTGCAATTAGCAGCAGGAAGAGGACTCAGATTAAATTTATCGGGCGCTCAAGATAGAATTGCCGTTGAGTTAGATAGAAACAATAACCCGGTAACGTTTGCTATCCGGCGCGATGAAGTAGTAGCAGAGGGAAGAAAGCAGGGAGATTTGTTGGAAGTGAACGTCCAAAATTTCCCGATCGCCACTTTAAAAGCTTTGGCTCCCTACGTAGCAACCGTACCGAGAGAAATCGCCAATCAACCTATCAGCGGCATACTTTCGGGCAACTTTGCTATCAATTTAAACGCTAGAAGTATTGTGGCGAATAATGTCACGCTCGCCAAAGCCGCTATAGGTGAATTTCAAGTAGATGCGATAAGCGGCGATTTCAGCTACGCCAATGGCATAGCTGAAATTACCAATGCTCGGTTACAAAAAGGTGAGAGTACTTATCAAGTAACAGGTCGGATAACTCCCAGAGATTTTCAAGCAAGCGTACAATTTGAGCAAGGCAAAGTTCGCAATGTTTTAACAGCGTTTAACTTGTTGAATTTGGCAAATACGAGACGATCGCAACGTAACTATGCCGGATCTGCCGCACTTCCTACCGTAGCCGTTGGCATCCCCAACGCTTCTCTATTATCTCAATTGCGCCGCTTTTCGGAAATCGAAGCTTTGTTGGAACAGCAACGCACGATCCGCCGCCAATCTAATCGCCTACCTGACATCACAGAATTAGATGGAAATTTTAGCGGCACTATTACAGTTGCAGGCGCTTTAACTTCAGGTATTAATTCTTTGCCAACAGGTTTACAAGTGAGTTTCGAGATCGGTGGGAAAGATTGGCAATGGGGTGAATATAAATTCAATCAAGTTAGCGCCAAAGGTAATTTTGAAAATGGGGCGCTGAGGGTAGCGCCTTTGGAAATTCAGTATGAGAACGCTCGATTAGCTTTCTCTGGAAATCTCGGTTTGCAACAGCAAAATGGGAAATTGGAATTACAAAATTTCCCCGTCGATGTCATCAATAAGTTTGTGCCTTTACCGGTGGCAGTTACAGGTAAGCTGAATGGTACTGCTAATCTGGCAGGCACTTTACAAAACCCAGAGGTTAACGGCGACTTAACTTTGGTGGATGGAACTTTGAATGGAACGCAGGTGCAGTCGGCACAAGCAATTTTTACTTATGAAAATGCTCGCTTGAATTTTAATTCTGAGGCGGTGGTGCAACAGCCTCAGCCAATTGTAATTTCTGGTAGCGTACCTTATCAGCTACCTTTTGCTACGGTTAGACCGGATAGCAATGCAATTAGTTTAGATGTGAATGTGCAAAATGAAGGGCTGGCACTGTTAAATCTATTAAGTAGAGGACAAGTTACTTGGGCTGGCGGTCAAGGACAAGCACAACTACAGGTGCGGGGTACTTTATCTGCGCCGCAAATAACGGGAACTGCTACAGTAGATAATGCGACAATTGCGGCTGTGGCGCTGCCTGCACCGCTGACGGATGTGACTGGAATTGTGCGATTCGATCGCGATCGCATCCTGGTAGAAAACCTCACCGGTAATTTCAGTAAAGGTGCGGTATCAGCACAGGGAATCATCCCTATTTCCAGGCAGTTATCTCAACAAGATCCCGATCGCAATAATCCCCTCAGCGTCACTTTGAACGAATTGGCGATCAATCTCAAAGGACTTTATCGAGGTGGCGTAAATGGCAATGCAGTAATTACCGGCACTGCATTTGAACCCCAAATCGGTGGTGAAGTGACGTTGAAAAACGGGGAGGTGTTTTTAGGACAGCAACAAGAAAACCCCACCCCCAACGCTTCTCCGTCCACAGGGAGGGGAGAAGGGGGAGGCGGAATTGGTTTTGCGAGATCGATCGTTCCGGAATTTAACAATTTGCGCTTAACTCTGGCGGATAATGTCAATGTGACGCGACCGCCGCTATTTAGTTTTCGATCGACTGGCGAGCTGATTGTAAATGGCTTTTTGGGTAATCTCGAACCGCAAGGTACAATTCAGTTGCGCCGAGGTCAGGTGAATTTGTTTACTACGCAAATGACCTTAGATCGCGATTATACGCAAACAGCTGTGTTTGTCCCAGAACGCGGACTCGACCCGATTTTAGATGTTCGCGTCGTTACTACCGTACCGGAAGTGACCGGCAGTCGCTTACCATCTTCTCCCATATCTTCTGAAATTGCCGATGTTCCCGATGCCGGCTTTTTCGGTAGCGTGCAAACGGTTCGCATTGTGGCTAGAGTCGAGGGACCGGCCAGTCAATTGGCGGATAACTTGGTGCTGACAAGCAACCCGCCGCGCACTGAATCGGAAATTGTGGCTTTAATCGGGGGCGGATTTGCACAGAATTTAGGTCGGGGTGACAGTACTTTGGGACTTGCTAATTTAGCGGGTTCTGCTTTGTTGGGAAATCAGCAGGTTCAGGGTACGATTAGTGCGATCGGACAAGCTTTCGGTTTGAGCGAATTGCGCTTTTTCCCCACAGCTATTCCCCCCAACAGAGAAGATAGAGCTCGTAACACTACACTAGGATTGGCAGCAGAGGCAGTGGTCGATATTACCGATCGACTTTCTGGTTCTGTATCAAAAGTTCTCACTACCGATCAACCATTACAGTATAACCTGCGCTATCGGGTAAATAACAATATTCTGTTGCGCGGTTCCACTGATTTTTCCGGTGATACCAAAGCGCAATTTGAGTTTGAAAGGAGGTTTTAAAAAGGGCGTCGGGACAAGGGCGTCGGGGTTAGGGAAAGAGTGGGGGAGAAGTTATTTAGGCAATACGGAATAGACGTTATAGAGATATTGTTAATGAATTTGTCCTCGCGCTTGTGACAATTTGAGATTCAAAATCGACAATCCCAAAATCAGCAAAAACAACACCAAACCAATTGTGCAAGCATAGCTGATTTCTAAACTTTTAAAGGCTTGTTCGTAGAGATAGTAAACAATTGTTTTAGAACTATTTCTCGGCCCTCCTTCGGTCATGATGTAAACTTCCTCAAATACTTTGGTAGCAGAAATTGCCGAAATTACTGCTACTAGCAATAGGTAAGGTTTCATCAACGGTACGGTGATGTCCCAGTGTTTGCCTATGCCATCGGAACCATCGATCGCCGCCGCTTCATACAGTTCTGCTGGTATAGATTGCAACCCAGCCAGGTAAATCACCATATAGTAGCCCAATCCTTTCCAGACAGTCACCGCCATGACGCTGTAAAGCGCCCATTTGGGACTTGTCAGCCAAGGAATCCCATCTTTAAATCCGATCGCACTCAGAAATTGATTCAGCAAACCGTTTTCGGCATACAGCCATTTCCAAGCAATCCCCGCCACCACCATCGATATGATTACTGGTGTATAATAAAATGCTCTAAACCAAGTAATTCCACGCGATTTGCGGTTAACTAAAATTGCCAGTCCCAAGGGTGCGACAACTAAAATCGGCACCACCGCGACGAGGTACAGCACCGTATTCCACAGCGTTTTCCAGAATAGGGAATCTCTCCACAAACGGCGGAAATTCGCCAATCCCACCCACTGCGGCGGATTTGTGAGGTCGTATTGAGTAAAACTGAGGTAAAATGCTTGGAATGTTGGCCAAAATACAGTTAGAAATAACAGGAAAAGGGCAGGGAAAAGGAATAGGTAAGGGGTGAGTCGTTGTCTGATGAAAGTCCAATTTTGGGGCATACGAATATTAAACACTAACTGTATCCAAACCTTTGCTGGCGATCGGCATTCGCCATCCCGTACCGAAAGCGCGATCGGTTATCTTCAATCCCGGCGGTGCTTGTCGCCGCTTAAATTCCGCCCGCGCTACCATTTTTATCACTCGTTTGACAACATCCGGATCGTGTCCCGCAGCCACAATCTGTGCAGCCGATTGATGTTCGTGAATAAAGCGCTGCAAAATGTCATCTAAAATATCGTAAGCTGGGAGAGAATCTTGGTCGGTTTGACCGGGTTTGAGTTCGGCGCTGGGTGCTTTCGTGAGAATATTTTCCGGAATAATTTCGTCGTTGCGATTTAGCCATTTACACAAAGAGTAAACGCGGGTTTTGGGAACATCGGCAATTGCAGCCAATCCTCCATTCATATCGCCGTAAAGAGTGCAGTATCCTACAGCCATTTCCGATTTGTTGCCGGTGGAGAGGAGAAGATAGCCGAATTTGTTGGCGATCGCCATTAACAGATTACCGCGAATCCGCGATTGAATATTTTCCTCGGCAATACCAAACTCTGTCCCCGCAAACAAATCTTCCCAACTTTCATCGTAACTTTGCATCAGATTGCCGATCGGCAGGGTGTGAGTTTTAATACCCAAATTTTCGGCTAATACCAAAGCATCCTTTACTGAATGATCGGAACTGTAAGGCGAAGGCATAAGGACGCCCAACACATTTTCTGCGCCCAAAGCTTCTGCCGCAATAGCTGCAACTAATGCTGAATCTACCCCTCCACTCAAACCAATTACAACTTTAGAAAAACCGCATTTTCGCGCATAATCCTTCACTCCCAACACCAACGCCCCCCAAATTTCCTCTTCTTCGCAATCAGGTAGCGGTGTTACATATTTCGGTTGTACGGATGCAATATCCCCTTTTTCTACATCAAAATCTAGCAATACTAAATCTGTCTCAAAACTACGGGCGCGACACACTATTTCACCTGTACGATTGAGGGCAAAACTGCTACCATCAAAAATCAAATCGTCGTTGCTACCAACCTGATTGGCATAGATAATAGGTCGATCGAAGCGTGTCGCTGAATGCCGCAGCATTGCTTCTCGCAATGCTTGTTTGCCAACACTATAAGGAGAAGCCGATAAATTGACAATTAAATCTACACCCAGCTGGGCTAAGTCAGTAATCGGATTGACAGCGTAGGTGCGCTTACCCCAAAATTCTTCATCATTCCACAAATCTTCGCAGATAGTTACGCCGATTTTAATTGCCGAGTAGTGTGGCTGAGGAGTGAGGGTAAAGAAATTAGGCTGAAGTCCGGGTTCAAAATATCGCTGTTCGTCAAAAACATCGTAAGTTGGCAGCAATCTTTTGTGGAAGATTTGCTGCACTTTTCCCCCTTCTAATAAAGCCATGCTGTTAAAGAGAGATTTCCCGCCACTGGTAAAAGCTTTTGGATTCGGTTCGACTGTTCCGACTAAGACTGCTAAATTTGGCGGTAAATCCCGTGCTAGCTGCTGTAAAGTTGTTGCCATCGCCTCTACAAAACTGGGGTCTAGCAACAAATCCCGTGGCGGATATCCGCAGAGGGAAAGTTCTGGTGTCAATAACAAACGGACATCTAAATCTAATGCTTGCTTGGCTGCATTGAGAATGTTTTGGGCGTTATCGGTGAGGGCACCAATGGTAGGATTGAGTTGTGCGATCGCTATTTTCATAATTTTATCTTTTACCTCCAAAATTATTTTTTTAACGCAAAGGATCGCAAAGGTAATCGCAGAGGAACGCAAAGAAATAATGAGTAAGTATAATTATTCGCTAGCATAATCCCTTTACCCTCGGCGTCCCTTTGCGTAAGCCTTTGCGCCCTTTGCGTTTAAATAAAAACCAAAGGCTTATCCTTTAAAGGTGCAAAGGCTTCTGCATCAAATCGATACAAACTCGCTGGACGACCGGCACCCCGCGACACTTTGACTCCAGTGTCAGACAAGAATCCCAGTTTCAGCAAACGGGAGCGAAAATTAGAATAATCTGAGAAATTTTCTCCCAAAATTGTGGTGTAAAACTGGTAAAGGTCATTCAAAGTAAAGACTTCCGGTAACACATCAAAAGCGACGGGACTATACTCTAATTTATTTCGCAAACGCCGATAGCCGTACTCCAAAATTTTATTGTGATCGAATGCTAGTTGGGGTATCTGTTGGATGGGATACCAAGCGATACCGCTAACGCCATCGGCAATAAGTTCGGCTTCCCCAAATCGCACGATCGCAAAATAGCTTACGGATAGATAACGCACTCCAAAGCTATCTGGCGCTTCTCTGGGATCTCGACCCGGCCCCCCGAAGCTATACAATTGCTCTAAGTAGAGATTTTTTACTTTGATTTTCTCTGCTAAAATTCGATAGGCTGCGTCTTCTAGAGATTCTCCTTTTCTTACCAGTGTTCCGGGTAAGCACCACTGACCTGAAAATGGTTCGTCGTCTCGCATTACTAATAACACTAAAAGTCGATTTTGTTCGTTATCAACTGAAAAAATGACGTTATCGACTCCTACTTTGAAGTCGGCTAATGCCTGTTTTTTCCCTGGATTTTCTATCTTTTTTGTGCCGCGTCCTGCCATGCGTATAAATGCTCTCGATGAATATATGCCTCAACGATCGGCGTTAAGCTTGTGCGATCTCCTTTTTCACGATAAGCTGTAGAGGAAACATCTGGGCTGTTTAGAGATGCGATCGCTACCGACCCTCCCATCTCCCTCAGTGGCTGCAATGCTGTATCTTCTATGGGAATTCCCGGTCGCGGCACTACTAACAGCTGCACTTGCCGCAACAATTCTTCAACTCTATACCAGCGCGGTAGCTGCGTAACCAAATCCGAACCGATGACTAGGGTCAGTTCGGCAAATGGCCATTTTGATTTTGCTTTTGAGAGAGTTTCCAAAGTTCTGGGACTGCTGAGTTCTTGATGCAGACCGATGTTGTGTCGGGGAGGATCGATCGACTCAATCAATAACCTTAACATTGCAGCTCGATGTTGTAATGGTGTTTGGTGAGATTTAAATGGGTTATCTGACGCCCAAACTGCTACCCAATCGTAGTTTTGCGATAGCCAGTTGAGAATTGCTTGATGTCCGGTTGTTGGGGGGTCGGCGCTAGTACCAAAAAGAGCGATTGTGTGCATAGTGAAAAGTCAAAAGTCAAAAGTCAAAAGTCAAAAGTAAGATGCTTTTCTTTCCCGTTCCTCAGTGCCTAACACTTTTCGTTTGTGCCGTTAAACTTAACAGTGCGGCAGAAATTTCTACTGGTGGGGAAATCGGGCGATCGATCTGGCGAGTTTCAATTGGTAAGCTGGCGACAGAAGCGGCTGTGCGCTGGCGAATGCGATTTAAACTTTCTGGCCGCAGTTTTCTACCATCTCGGTAAACTAACTGTAATAAAGGCTGACTTTCTTCTGAATTTTCGTTGACCAATCCCAATTTATCTGACTGCATAATCCCGTTTTCAAACCGACGAAAGATTTGCTTGCGACCGGGATAAGTAGTTTTATTGCTCGACTGTTTCATTGTAGGGATACCATCAATTTCGACAAGTTTGTAAACGCCATTGACGGGCGAACCCGTCACCAGTCGAGTTCCCAACCCATAGCCGTCGATGCAAGCACCGGCATTCTTTAAGCGGGCAATTTCTCTCTCGTCTAAATCGCCGCTGGCAAAAATGGGTACGTCGGGTAAGAGCGATCGCACTTGCTGGGATAATGCTACTAAATCGCCGGAATCTAACCGCACTCCAGACAATTCCATTTCGCCGGCATTTACCTTTTCTGCTAAAGTTTGAGCAGCTGCGATCGCATCGTAAGTATCGATCAATAAAGGTGCGCCCGGAAAATAGCGGTGAAACGCTGCAAATGCCTCCGCCTCGCTACCCGATGTTGCCGTTAATGCCATCACTAAAGAATGAGCCATCGTACCGCTGGGCTTTTGACCCAGCTTTACAGCAGCCAGCACGTTCGATGTCGCATCCAAGCCAGCTGCTAAAGCCGCACGAGCTGCCCAGACTGAGGCTTGCGGACTAAAGGCGCGTCTGGTGCCGAATTCCAGCAGCGTTGCTTGTTTTCCCGCCACATCCCGGATTCTTGCCGCTTTTGTGGCAATTAAGGTTTGATAATTGATTGTATTTAATAGATAAGTTTCCACCAACTGAGCTTGCCACAGGGGTGCTTCTACTCGCAACAGCGGTTCGTTGGCAAACACAGCCGTCCCTTCCGGTACTGCCCACACATCCCCACTGAAGCGGGCTTCTGCTAGTAGCGACCAAAATTTTGCGGGTGCTAGATGGAATATTCCCGTCGCCTGTAATGCTTGTATCTGTTTTGGGGTGAAGCGGAATTTCTCTAAATAGTCTAAGGCTTGTTGCAAGCCCATTGCGATTAGGTAGCCAAAGTTTTCTGGGAGTCGGCGTACAAATAGCTCGAAGCTTGCTTGTCTTGTATCTAAACCTTCGCCTGCGTAGCACGCTGCCATTGTCAGCTGATACAGGTCGGTCAGAAGGCTCATGTCTTCCGAACATAGCGTCAGTTCGTTATCTTCTGTGCTTTCGGTTCTGTCAAGATTGGCGGCTAGCAAGCTCATCCGGTCGGGGGCGATCGTCATGGCCCTGGTTCCTGCGAGATTCGTTGTTCTAATTATAGTAAATTCTACCATAATGCTGTCAAGGTATTTTTGTGAAAGATTTCGCGAAGCTGGAATCGCCCGCCATATTTTACTAAGTAAAAAATATATGTATATTAAATGTAATAGTATTTTTGCTGAAAATTGCCGCTTTTGCGCGTCGGTTATTTGTGATAGATAGATGACCGATCGCAAACAAAGATAACGAAATTTTAAGAAAGTATATGCTTTGCTACTTAAACTTAATAAATAGGCGAGCTGCGAGCTAAGTATTGCAAACATACCCAAACAACTATTGCAATACGGTTCTTATGATACAAAATTATCGATAATAAAAATAAGAGATACCAAGACGATCTTGGCTCGCAATACTAGAACGGGAGAAGGGTTATATGAGTATTTACAAAGTCTTCGACAGCGTTACTCAATTTTTCTCGGAAGCAGTTGCTCGGATCTTTGGCCCGACTGACGATGCTTATCCCCAAACAGGCGTCCAACCATTTGAGGGCGATTTACCTGAATCAAAGAAATCCGATTGGTAGTTTAAGCAAGCTGGAGGTTTGCTGACAAGTTAGTGGTCAACATCTTTTCCACATACAGGGCGCGAGTGCGTACTGTGACGAATTTGCGCCATTGGAAGTTCAACATCTGTAATCATTGCTCAATTCTTTTGCTCTCTTTTATCAATTTATCCAAACTCTATCGGTGGAGAAAAGTTTTTTCTCCACCGAACTTTTTAAAGGGAAGTCGAAAGTCAAAAGTCAAAATTCCTCCCTCTCCCCTCTCCCCTAGCCCCTAGCCCCTAGCCCCTAGCCCCTAATAATTAGCGGGGTTCCCGGTACATGAGGCGGTAGTATCCCATTCAAATTCTGCCAATAACAGTACGCTCAATCCAATCACCAGACCGGTGGTGAGAAATTGCCAACCACCAACGTAGGGTAGAATTGCTATGCCCAGGAGGTGAACTAAACTGGTGAAGAGGAATGTGCGCGATCGCATCGCCAATCCAGTATAGAAGTAACCCAAAGCGTTTAAGCCCAACCATAAAGGACACAGACCGATCAAAACTTCTCCCCAATTCAGGAAGACGCCTAAGTCAGTTACGATCAAACCGCCGAGCATCAAAATTGCCCAACAATAAATAATTGACCTAAACGGTTCTTCTTTTATCCAAGAGCGAGATAGCTCTAGCATAGCTACTGTACCGACAACGGTCAGAACTGACCATAAAACTGCTTGCAACTTCCAGTCTAGGGGGAGAAACTGTGCTGTTACAAAAATAGCAACTGATATCGCACCCCACAATATGCAGGCTTGATCCAATTTGGTATAAAAGCTCGAATGTAAAGTAATATTGCCAATTTGGATATTAATGCGCCACACGCCTGGGTATTTTCTAAAATCGATATTTGTGGCTTTTCGACGTAAGGGGGGTATCGCAGTATTGAAGAAAGTCATATTGCGGTTTGTAAAAAAATAAGTGTTATTTCCTAATGCTTTATACTCGCTCTACAAGAGTTGGTTTGTTATCTATCAACAGAAATGGCTTAATTCTTTCAGAAATGTTTCTGTGGAAATAATTATTAAATTTTTAGCTGTTCCTTCAGCAATATGCTGATGGGGGAGATGGCTATATCCTGCTTGCAGAGGGTGATTTGAAGCCGCGAAGGTTACGACTGACTAAAAAATTGATTTGGCTGTTTTGTCAACAAATCCTCATCAATAGCCGATCGACAGATGCGATCGCACCCGTTCCCAGCTAGCCCACGACGAGACAAAAACTTATATGTGCAAGCAGTTTTAATTATCTTAACATCATGAAACAATTTGTAACGTTTTTTATTTATTTGTCGAAGTATTTGGCAATTTAGTGACTAAATACGCAAATAAACCCGGTTTCTTGAAGAAACCGGGTTTATACAGATGAAATTATCCTTTAAACGAGCTATTTTGCTAAATAAACCCCGTTTATGCCATTAATTGACCGACGCTTTAGCCAAGTAAAAACTGGCCCAAGAAAAACCCTAACGCGGCACTACCAAGAGGAACGGTAATATTGTCAATACCCAACTTGGAAAAAGCTTCCAAAGCAGTAGCAATTATGGCAATGGGTATCGGTATTACCCACGTTTGCCAAATATTACCTTCCACTCCCAGGAAAATTACGCTGCTGACTATATAACTGACGAGTGCCATTGTCAGGGAACCTTCCCAACTCTTTTGACTATCCCAAACTTTGTAGGGATGTTTGCCAAATCCTTGCCCGATGAGGGCTGCGAGTCCATCCCCCCAAGTCATCACCAAAATACCCAACGCGGCGTACTGGGGTTGTTGCAGGGGCCAAAACCAGGCAGTGAGAATACCTATACTGAGAGCGTAGAAAAATGTACCCAAACTTTTGCGCCCGACGCTGTTGATTCCCGGCAGAATGGGAAATTTGTAAGATAATAGGGTGACAGCACTCGCTAAAATCGAAGCGGAAATGCCTACCCAAGCGGGGATTTGCAGCCACCACGCCAGCAGAATTACTTGTCCGGTGCCAATATGAACGACTTTGCGAATTTTTTCTGGGTCTGTCGAGGTGAAGCGATGCAGCAATTCAGCGGTTAAGGTAACGCCGCCTACCCAGATGGCGACGATCGCAATTTTGTACCAGATGGCGGGGATGGATGCAAAAAGTGGCACTGTGTTTAGTAAAGATTTAATTGCAGCGCTGGTAAAAGCTTATTTACCACTTTATTAGATTTGGTTGGCACTATGAAAATTTTACTGATTTGGTTAATTCGCGGCTACCGGATGTTTATTTCGCCCTTGTTTCCGCCTACGTGTCGCTTTACTCCCACTTGTTCTCAGTACGGTTTGCAGGCGATCGAGCGTTTTGGCCCCTTGCGCGGTAGCTGGATGACCGTTCGGCGCATCTTGCGCTGTCATCCCTTCCATCCCGGCGGTTACGATCCTGTCCCGACTTTGGATAATGGTGAGAAGAAAAATTGTCATCATTAATATTGATGTTTTAATCTTGGTTATCAGGATGAGAGACCGCCTCAGACTCAAGTCTGAGGCTAATAGCGAAAGTCGGATAAATCCGACTGCAATAATATTTTAATTTATTTATGTTTGCAGAGATTTATCATCGCTTGTGCAATTCCGAGCGATGCAACTGCAAAAAGATTTTAGTCCACTTAAGTGGACTTTCGCTATTAGCCAGGGGTTTGAACCCCTGGCGGGCTTTAAATTTTTGCAATTGGTTGTTTCAATCCCTGAAAGGGATTAGATGTTTCTGAAACCGACCCCCCTGCTGATGGAAAATTTGGGGCATTTTCGTTTCAATCCCTGAAAGGGATTAGATGTTTCTGAAACCATTGGTATTGCAAAGCCAACCCGAACCGGAGCTTGTTTCAATCCCTGAAAGGGATTAGATGTTTCTGAAACTTGGAGATCCTGCTCAAAAAACAATTGTTCCAGGTACGTTTCAATCCCTGAAAGGGATTAGATGTTTCTGAAACCAGGGGAGAATTAGCCAGATACTTACCCTACTTCTTTGTTTCAATCCCTGAAAGGGATTAGATGTTTCTGAAACCCATATGTTCTTATTGTGTGTGACTTACTAACTTAGTCTTGTTTCAATCCCTGAAAGGGATTAGATGTTTCTGAAACGTGAGATGTCATGGGTTGTCGTGAGATGTCACTTGTTTCAATCCCTGAAAGGGATTAGATGTTTCTGAAACGGTCAGCTTCCAGCCTTTCTGGGTAGCTTTTGTGAGTTTCAATCCCTGAAAGGGATTAGATGTTTCTGAAACCGGCTGGATAAAAGCAGGTAAGCCAGAATTTTTGGGTTTCAATCCCTGAAAGGGATTAGATGTTTCTGAAACTTCTTCAAAAGTCATAGGTTTCCTTCCTGGTGAAGTTTCAATCCCTGAAAGGGATTAGATGTTTCTGAAACTCAAGTTATCTACCAGGCGATGTGTACTTTGCACGGTTTCAATCCCTGAAAGGGATTAGATGTTTCTGAAACAAACTTACAGGGATAATCCTTTTGTCGCTCTTTCTAAGTTTCAATCCCTGAAAGGGATTAGATGTTTCTGAAACGGTTTTAGTTCTTTTTCTTACGCAGGTTCTTCAAGTTTCAATCCCTGAAAGGGATTAGATGTTTCTGAAACTTTCCCTTTCTAAGGAATCTATTCTTGCTAACATGTTTCAATCCCTGAAAGGGATTAGATGTTTCTGAAACTCTAAAGAAGAGGCAGAATTGAGAGCGGCAAAGTTCGTTTCAATCCCTGAAAGGGATTAGATGTTTCTGAAACCACGTGGCGCGGGAAAGATATCCTCCGGGCTTATCGTTTCAATCCCTGAAAGGGATTAGATGTTTCTGAAACAAAAATTCACCATTAATTTCAGGGATTCTACTGAAGTTTCAATCCCTGAAAGGGATTAGATGTTTCTGAAACGAGTAAATCCTATCTTTCAAATCTTGCTGGTAGTGTTTCAATCCCTGAAAGGGATTAGATGTTTCTGAAACGAGAAATAGTGCCTTTTGGTAGAGTACCTTACCCGTTTCAATCCCTGAAAGGGATTAGATGTTTCTGAAACGTACTATGCCGAAGCTATGATCCAAACAAACGAAGCGATCCGTTTCAATCCCTGAAAGGGATTAGATGTTTCTGAAACGTTGCTCACGACAAACCTCCTAAGCGGCGTCTTGTTGGTTTCAATCCCTGAAAGGGATTAGATGTTTCTGAAACACTATCGATATATCATCTTCTAGGACGTTTTCGTTGTTTCAATCCCTGAAAGGGATTAGATGTTTCTGAAACGGAAGACGACTCTTTCAGTGCGGAGCAAACTATTCTAGTTTCAATCCCTGAAAGGGATTAGATGTTTCTGAAACCGCAGCCCTCCAAAAGCCTTATCGTATTTAGTTTTCAAGGTTCGTTTGCGACTACCGAAGATAAATGTACCATTTCCAGCTTCCACTTGTAAATACCCGTTGAAAAATTTTCTCTCAAACCCAGACGTAGTAAGGATTACAGCGTTTGCGACTACCCCTCGATCGCGTCGATCGCACTCAAACCAGTACCAGCAAAGCAATCCAGCCCCAAAAAATGCTCTACCCTAAAAAACACCTACCGATAGTCGCAAGCAACCCATGAAACCCTACCAACAGATTCCTATTGTAGAATGTGGCGAACCCCTCGTAGCCATTCCCCTAGAGCTATTCGCCGTCGAGTCTCCCCATCCCTACGAAAAACTCGGCGCACCTTACGGAGATCGATCGCCATATTACCTCCGTCAAAGCGTCCTCGCCAACCTCATCACCGCCCAAAACTACCTACAGCAACAGCATCCCAACTGGCGCATCCAAATATTTGATGCCTATCGACCGGTGGAAGTGCAACAATTTATGGTTGAGTACAGCTTCGCGCAAATAATTGCAACTCAGAAATTAAATTTATCTGAAATATCGGAAAGCGATCGACAACAAATCTGGCAACAAGTATATCAGTTTTGGGCACCACCAAGCCTCGACCCAGCCACACCGCCTCCACACAGCACAGGCGCTGCGATCGATCTTACCTTAGTTGACGAAGGTGGCAACACTATTAATATGGGTTCTGCCATTGACGAAATTTCACCCATCTCATATCCAGATTATTTCGCCAACAGCACCAATGCGATCGAACAACAATATCACGCTCACCGTCAACTATTATCGAATGTCATGCAAACATCTGGATTTCAGCGCCATCCTAACGAGTGGTGGCATTTTTCCTGCGGCGATCAAATGTGGGCTTGGTTGTCCAATCAAGCCAATCCCATCAATACAGTTATAGCGCGATATGGGAGAGAAGGGGCTAGGGGCTAGGGGCTAGGGGTTAGGGAAAAGGGAAAAGGGAAAAGGGAAAAGGGGAGAGAGAAGAGGGAAAAGGGAGAGGGGAGAGAGAAGAGGATAAATATTACTCCCTTATTTCCCCTAGCCCCTAGCCCCGACGCCCTAGCCCCTAACCCCTATCATTACCTACATTGATATCGCCTAAACCGATATCCTTCCACCTTACGCCAACGAGCATCAGCGCTAGTACAATTTTGGTTTTCGATTAGTATTGGTGCGTGGAAATTCACCACCCAAACATCCAGAGGTCGAGGCAATTTAGCGACTGTTTCCGATAGGGTAATCCCCGGATCGTTATTGGGGTCGTTACACAAAGCTTCTTTACACAAACCTTGATATTTGTGAGCGAGTAAAAACAAAGGGCTGCTATGATAACTTCCCTGATTTAAGCGATTTAACTCCCACGCTATCCCCATGATTCTACCAGTATTGCCGTGATGTTTGTGAGTAGATGCAATCAAAACTGGCATTGGCGATTCATGCTGGATTGATTTGGCAACAATATCGCAACGTTCGTGTTGCAGATAGCCAAAATTCCCAACGATAGTTATCCCCCCCAGTAATGCCATTAACAAAATTATCATTACAGGCGAAACAGGCTGGGATAATTGAATTTTATCTTCAAATTCCCCTTGACCCATTCCCCTCATCCAATATGCAGAAATGCTATAAATAAATAATGCGATCGCAACTGGAAAATAAATATATTGAAATCTGGGCGCTAACGTCAAATCCGTTCCCAAACCATAACCCAAAACCAAAATTAACCCCAGCATACTTACAACATATCCACCCAAAGCCTTAGCTGTAAAACTGCTATTGGAATGTTTGATTTGCCATCTCCAACCGCGCCACAAAAGCCGCCCAACCCAGATTAAATAAATTACCATTATGCTGCCAAATCCAATTACCGCCCACAAAGGCAGGCTGAATATGTCAACTGGTAACATGGACAGCATAGAAGTTATCCACAAGCACAATCTTACCACAGGTAACAAAAAATTTCTCAGCGGATCTTGATAAACCCATCTAGTCAATTCGCTACCGTGAATATTTCGCCAAACAGGTAGCCAAACCAATCCTCCCGCCAGCGTTCCTACCGCCACAGCCACAATCCGCCACCAATAAATGATTCGTGCGTTTTCAGAACGAGGATTTAGGCGATTTTTTATCCAAATTGCCGATAATACTAAACCTTGAATAACCAAACTAAGTGTGAAAAAATAATGTGTAGCGATACCCAAACTATTAACTGCTACCCAGCTAAATCCTACCCAAGCTGGTAAAGACGATCGCTTTTCTATATAATGAATAGTAACAACAAAACAACTCAAAGAAGCGACGATCAACAAAGTTGCTAAAGTGTAGTGTCGCGCTTCTTGAGCTAAAAATATACTGTAGGGCGATATTGCCATCATCGCCGCCGCTAATTGCGCCACCAAACGCGATCGAAAAGCCAACCAAGCGAAACCGTACATCGCCGGAACAGTCGCCACGCCAAACAAAACGGAAAGCGTCCTCGACGACCAAAGCAAAACATTCGTGTCTTGTATAGGAAACAGTTTCAACCACAAATGTGCAACAACAAAATATAAAGGTGGGTGCGTACTTTCGTTAAATAAACGCTCGATAACATCGCCAATATCTTTAAGTTGCGGTTGCAGCTGTTGAAAGAGAATATCTGGTGCGATCGCTCTATCCAAAGGTACACTATGAAAAGTATTGCCCAAGCTAAAAACCATTGTTGCAAATTCATCCGTCCAAATCGGCTTTGCCTCCAGACGACTGAAGCGCAATGCAATTCCTACTGCTATCGACGCTAACAGTAACAGCGGATGAAAATAGCGGCTTTGGGAGAAAGTTTTTAACCTGGGCAAATTCATAAAGCGATTAGTCATCGGTCAGTTGTTCTTAGTTTTTGATTTATCTAAAAATGGCTATAAAACCTCCCATTTTAATGCAAATAATCAAAAATTTTCCGAATATGGTAGAGACGTTTCATGAAACGTCTCTACCATGTTCAAAGCGCCGCCAATCCAAAATCCAAAATCCAAAATCCAAAATTAGATGACCATTGACCAATTACGACTCTCAACCTTTAATTTGACCGCTGGTAGCCAAAACACGCGCACTCACACCAAAAACGCGCAACAATCCCTCAGAATCGGCGTGATTGTAACTGCCAATACCTTCCATAGACGCATTTTCTTCTGAGTATAGGGAATGCGGCGTATTGCTAGCGGAAACAAAAGAAATATTTCCTTTGTAAACAGAAACCGTAATAGTTCCCGTCGCCAGTTCTGCGGTTCTCCCAATCGCTAAAAGTGCCATTTGAGTTGCCAAGTCAAACCAGTAACCCTGATAAATTTGCTTAGCTATTAATAAAGATAGCTGGTCGTAGAATTCGCGGGCGCGACGATCTAAAATCAGTTGCAGTAAAAAAGCATAACAGGTTCCCAACAATTCTACACCTGGGCTTTCATAAACTCCCCGCGATTTAATTCCCACAAAGCGATTTTCGACTAAGTGAGTACCGATACCAATACCATACCGTCCGCCGATCGCATTTGCTTCTACAATTGCCTCTACCAGATTGACAGATTTGCCATTTACTGATATTGGGCGACCCTTTTCAAACACCACAGTGAACTCGCCTGTTTCGTCTGGCGCATCGGCGGGGTAGCAACCCATGATCGGTTTAACAAAATGTGCCGGTGTAGTCAGCGCTTCCAGATGTCCCGACTCGTGGGTTAAACCCAGCATATTCGCATCAGTAGAGTAAGGTTTATCCTTCGTCGCCGTCACGGGAAGTCCCTTTGCTTGACAAAAGTCAATCATTTCGCTGCGACCCGGAAAACGAGCCAGAAACTCTTCATCCCGCCAAGGCGCGTACACCTCAAACTCCGGTGCGAGCATATTGGTGATCAGTTGAAAGCGCACTTGATCGTTTCCGCGTCCCGTTGCGCCGTGACTGAAGATAGTCAGTCCCCTTTTTTGCATTTCTTCGATCATCGCTTTCGCCAACACACAGCGAGCGATACCGGTCGTATTCCAGTAGCGTCCCTCGTAGCAAGCTTGAGATTGAATCACGCTCAAACCCGCTTCTGCTATCGGTTCTCGTGCGGGTAACAACACAAAATCAACTGCTCCAGCCAAGAGCATCCGCTTGCGGACGACATCCAAATCTTCTTCGTCGGGTTGACCCAGGTCGGCTGTAAAACAAATCACCTGTACACCCATATCTGTGAGCCAACGGGTGATGGTGCAGCTATCCAAACCCCCGGAGCCAGCAAATGCGATCGTTTTTCCGACTAAATCTTGAGCTTTCATGCCAAATTTTCCTTTCCCGCAGCATCGCGTGCTAAATATGTTCCCGCCGGAGCGCTTTTTTTAATCGATACGCCAACAGCAGCACAACTTTGTTGGCGCGACCCATTATTTCCATCCAGCAAAACAACGAGTTTTTATTATCCCCCACTCGTACACCCATTCTTGTCGGACAAAGCACAATTTTAGTTAGGGGTTAGGGGTTAGGGGTTAGGGGCTAGGGGAAGAGAGGGGGAGCGGGGGAACAGAAGAATTAATATTTTCCTTTTTCCCTCTTCCCTCTTCCCTCTCCCTCTTCCCTTTTCCCTAACCCCTAACCCCTAACCCCGACGCCCTTTCTTTGCGATACAATGAGCGGGCGAATAGCAATGAGTAACTTTACCGGTGTTTTTCAGCGTCGTCATCCCAACTTACAATCGCAAACCCATTTTGGAAAAGTGCCTTCGCGCCTTGGAACATCAGCGTTTGGGTGCTGGTAGCTGCATAACCGGTTACGAAGTTGTGCTGGTGGACGATGGCTCGACCGACGGTACTTTGGAATGGCTGTCAGCGCATTCGGCTGAGTTTCCTCATGTGCGATCGTTCCAGCAAGACCACCAAGGGCCAGCCGCTGCCCGCAATCTCGGTGTAGAAAAAGCTACAGGCGATACGATCGTTTTTATCGATAGCGATTTGGTAGTGACGGAAAATTTCCTGCAAGCGCACGCAGATACGTTGATGCAGGGATATCGATCGCTCATGAGCGATCGTCTGTTCACCTACGGGCGCGTCATCAACACTTGTAACTTCGATAACCCGACTTCCGAACCGTACAAACTCACCGACTTCTCGGCGGCTTACTTTGCGACGGGGAATGTGGCGATCGCCCGCCACTGGTTATTATCCGCCGGACTGTTCGACACCCGCTTTCAACTCTATGGCTGGGAAGACCTAGAACTCGGCGTCCGACTCAAAAAACTCGGTCTCAAACTGATCCAATGTCCCGCTGCGATCGGCTACCACTGGCATCCACCTTTTCGCTTAGACCAGCTACCGCAACTGATCGAAAAAGAAATTCAGCGGGGACGCATGGGCGTTCTGTTCTACCAAAAACACCCCACCTGGGAAGTTCGCATGGCGATCCAAATGACTTGGCTGCACCGACTGCTTTGGGGACTCCTCTCCCTTGGCGGTCTCCTCAACGAACGTACAATGGCGGGGTTTTTGCAAGCCCTCATAGACAGGGGGAAACCGCAATTAGCGCTGGAAATAGCGCGAATCTTTTTGAATTGGTACAACGTCAAAGCTGTTTACGCTGCTTATGCTCAAATGCGGTAAAAAAAAGTTGGCTTGCCTGAAATATTTTGCCAACTACTGTAAAATACTCTACCTGCTTTGCACCAGAAGTTAGCGAAGTTATGATATCTTAATAAAGTTATTTAGCGGGCACTACCCTTTTGTTGGGTGTTTGGTGGAAGTTGAAGCTTCCAAGGTACAGCAACTTACTTTAATCTCAGACATACATATGCTTGAACGGGCAAAAATTTTTGGTTTAATTTCAGTACTAGCTGTTTCGTTAGCTGCTTGCTCTGGCAACTCCGAGAGCGCAACCAATACAACTTCACCAGATAATTCGTCTTCCGCATCTGCTCCAACAGCAGCATCTCCAGCTGTTGACAAAACATCCTCGACAGTCAGCGTATCTACCACTCAAATAAAAAATGTCAGCGAAGTAAAATTTAAAGCACCAACACCAGGTAGCCTGTATGGTGTTTTAGATGTCATTAATGACTCTAGTGCCCCAACTCATAAGATTTCAAAATCAACTCCCATCAAGGTAAGCGGTTGGGCTGTTCTAGCTAACAAGAACAAACTAGCTGACAGCGTAATTATTACGCAAGCAGACAATAAAAAAGTGCTGGCAGTAGCTCCCGTAAATATAGCAAGACCGGATGTTGCCAAAGCTTTGAACAATCCTGCTTATAAAAACTCAGGTTGGACTGCCACAATCAATCCTGCCACTTTGCCAACAGGTAAGGTGGTTATTCAAGCTTGGTCTTACGATTCGGCAACAAAAGAAGCTACCCAGCTAAGTCGTAACCACGAAGTAGATCTTACTCAATAATTTGATGACAACTTTCCTGGTAGCGCCCAAACTGTGCTAGGTTAAAGGATGTTGTCTAAATCGCACATCCGAGATTTCGGGTGTTTCTTGCACAAGAGTACGCCTCGCAAGAAATCCGCTCGGATGGAGGATTAACCCGAAAGGAGTTCAAAAAAAATATGCCAGTTGTCTCATTGGCTCAAATGATGGAAGCGGGAGTCCATTTTGGGCACCAAACTCGCCGTTGGAATCCCAAAATGTCTCCCTACATTTATACATCCCGCAATGGAGTCCACATCATCGACTTGGTACAAACTGCCCAGTTGATGGAAGATGCTTACAGCTATATGCGGACTGCTGCCGAACAGGGCAAAAAGTTTTTGTTCATCGGAACCAAGCGTCAGGCAGCTGGAATTGTGGCACAAGAAGCGAGTCGCTGTGGAGCTTACTACATCAACCAACGCTGGTTGGGTGGAATGCTCACCAACTGGGCTACGATCAAAACGCGGGTGGAACGCCTGAAAGATTTGGAACGCCGCGAGGAAAATGGCGCACTGGCGCTGTTACCTAAAAAAGAAGCAGCAGTTTTGCGGCGCGAAATGGAAAAGCTGCAAAAATATTTGGGTGGCATCAAGACGATGCGGAAACTTCCCGATGTAGTGGTGATTGTGGATCAGCGGCGGGAATACAACGCAGTGCAAGAATGTCAGAAATTAAATATTCCGATCGTGTCGCTGCTGGACACAAACTGCGATCCGGATCTAGTCGATATTCCCATTCCGGCAAACGATGACGCCATTCGATCGATTAAGCTAATAGTTGGCAAATTAGCGGATGCCATCTACGAAGGTCGTCACGGTCAGCTGGAAGCAGCGGAAGATGAAGACTACGAAGATTACGAAGGCGCTGAAGAGGATATCGACTACGATGAGAGCGATTTCCCCGATGAAGATGAAGATGAAGACAGCGATCAATAATCAGCGTTAACAAGGAAAATAGATTAGGGACGATCGGCAAAATGGCGGAAATATCTGCAAAACTTGTCCAAGAACTGCGTCAAAAAACCGGCGCAGGCATGATGGATTGTAAAAAAGCGCTCTCGGAAACCGGCGCTGACATGACCAAAGCTATGGAATGGCTGCGGCAAAAAGGACTCGCCCGTGCCGGCAAAATCGAAACGAAAGCAGCTACAGACGGGCTGGTAGGCAGCTACATCCACACAGGCGGCAGAGTAGGCGTACTGGTGGAAGTGAACTGCCAAACCGATTTCGTGGCCCGCAATGAAGAGTTCAAAGCCCTAGTGCAGAACATTGCTATGCAAATAGCGGCTTGTCCGAACGTGGAGTACGTCAAGGTCGGCGACATCCCATCGGAAGTAGTGGAAAGGGAAAAAGCGATCGAAATGGGGCGAGATGACTTGGGCAACAAACCCGCCAACATCAAAGAAAAGATTGTTGAGGGTAGAATTGAAAAACGCCTCAAAGAAATGACTTTGCTCGATCAACCCTACATCCGCGACCAAAATATCACAGTGGAAGAGTTGGTCAAGCAGCAAGTCGCCAAATTGGGTGAAAACATCCAAGTGCGTCGCTTTGTCAGATTTGTACTCGGTGAAGGATTGGAAAAACAAGAATCCAACTTTGCCGAAGAAGTCGCCGCTCAAATGGGTAGCAATTCGTAGCCTCACAACAACTAAGTAACAAAAAAGACAGGCCATCCATTGAGGTTGGCCTGTGTTTATTGGGTCGAGATCCCCGACTTCTTCAAGAAGTCGGGGATCTGTATACCTTTCATCTGCGGTAAAAAATAAATTATCAGACATCTCCAAAAAAAATTTCGGCAGGCAGGATACCTACCCCACAAGAATTTTTGGGACTCGACGAAAAACTGGAAAAACAAGAATCCAACTTTGCTGAAGAAGTTGTCGCTCAAATGGGTGACACTGAGTTTGAAACTCATTGAGTAGCAAAAAAGACAAGTAAACCCACGTAGATGCCCTGTTTTTGATTTGTGGCTTATCCTAAAAACAGGACTTATGGAAACTTTGCATCTGTAAAAGTAGATGGCGAGAGCAATTGAGAAAATAGAGCAGGATATAGCGGCGCTGGAAGAAGCAACTTCTGCGATCGCACAAGACTTCTACAACACTTACGAACGTTATCTCAAAGGCTTGGGGCAGGCAATGCGACAGCAGCTGATCCTCGCAACTTATCACCTCTGCACCCAAGCATATCCCCAAGCATTCCTCAGTTTATCTTTCAGTCAGCGGCAGCAATTGCAGAAAGCAATCCGAAAGCTGGCCGAAAATGCCAAACAACAATTGCTGGAAGTATTACATCCACCGAAATCCGGCTTATTGCCCGATCTTCCCACTCATAACACCAACTTTGACGAGTTGGTAAGCCGATTGTTTGGCAACCGAGCAGAAAGGGCCCCAAGTCCTGAAGCAGAAGAAAAAACAGCCCCAGGCGAGAGCGAAGAGAGAGAAGAAAAAGACACTTCCCCCTCCCTGTCCCTCCTCCCTCTAAATTCGGGCGACAATCTTTCATTTGTTTCTGAGAATCTGGTAGCGAATGCTTTGTCCGTAGCCAATAGCCAGTCCCCCATCACCAAGCCAGACGAATTAGCCTTCTGGCAGGAGAAATTAGAGGGAGCGATCGCTAAAATTATCCAAAAAGTCTCTCGCGACACCAATCGCCTTTTACAGCAGTCTGGAATATTACCCAAAAAATTGCCCGAACCAGTGTTAGAAGCAGCTGCCAAAGTAGAAGCATCAGGTGAAAGCGTACCAGGGCCGCCCAACCTATTAAACTTGGTAATAGAAACCGAAGACGATTCTGCTTCGGACAAACCAGACGAACAGGAGTCAGAAAGTTCCACCCTGATTCAATTAACTGCTATTCATCTGCGCTTATCGGAAATTGAGTTTACCGATCCCAAAGTAGCCACTGTGAGACACCAAATTCGCAGCCTCTCAGCAAAACTGAACAACCTGGGGCGAGATTATCACAAAAAGCAACGCGAAAAGTCAGTCGCTGAAGCCGAAGCCGCTTGGCGTGTCAGTTGGTTCGATGAATAACGCTCATCCGTCATCAGTCATTTGTCAATATTTTGTTCATATTTCTTAATTGCCCGCAAAAAAGTGGAGACTTTTCATGAAACGTCTCTACAATATTCAAGGCCCAGCCAATCCAAAATCCAAAATCCAAAATCCAAAATCCAAAATCCAAAATCCAAAATCCAAAATCCAAAATCCAAAATCCAAAATCCAAAATCCAAAATCCAAAATCCAAAATTGGGTGACCAATCACCGATGAGCAATGACCAATGACAGAACAGACTGGGTGCGTTTGCACAAAGCCCTCGAAGTAGAAGAAAAAAACGGCTTCACAGACTTGATGGGGAAGCAATATCGCTTCAGCGAGTTTCTCTGCTTGGAATTCGGTAAAATTCCCAGCAATCTGGCCACCGAATGGCGACGCCAGTGGCTAGAGAAAGCGGCTCAATTTGCCCGTTATGCGAACCTCATACTGGAAGAGCGACAAAACCTCATTGCCCAAACTCGTCAGTTTCTTCAGCAGATAGAGCCCGGTACGGAATCCCAAGGGCAGAGGGAGAATCCCACCCCCAATCCCGACCCATCTACGGAGAGGGGAGCAAGAGCAAAGGAGAATTTATCAGCACCTGCTAAGAATGGCAAATCAAAAAACTTATCGTTCTCAGCTATTTCACTTGAGCAACCTCTCAGCAGTTTGGCAGAAGTAGGGCCGAGAAAATCACAATATTTAGCAAGGTTGGGATTGCTGACGGTACGCGACCTGCTATTTTACTATCCCCGCGACTACATCGACTATTCGCGCCAAGTGAGCATTTGCGATTTAATCGCCGGGGAAACAGTGACAATTGTAGGCAAAATCAAGCGCTGTAATTGTTTTACCAGCCAAAAAAATAAGAAATTAACGATATTAGAAATTTTGCTGACAGACGGCCCGGATAAGATCAAGGTCAGCCGATTTTTTGCGGGGACTCGCTACACGAATCGCGGTTGGCAAGAGTCGATCAAAAATCGCTATCCAGTCGGTGCAGTCGTTGCGGCTTCTGGTTTGGTGAAAGAAAGTAAATACGGCTTGACTTTGGACGACCCGCAAATAGAAGTTTTAGCCAATCCGGAAGATTCGATCGAATCGATTAATATCGGTCGAGTAGTACCGATTTATCCTCTGACGGAAGGAGTGCCGGCTGACTTGGTGCGACAAGCGGTAATGGCAGCACTACCAGCAGTAGAGCAGTTGCAAGACCCGCTACCAGCAGTATTGCGGAATCAGTATGGATTGATTGGGTTACAAAATGCGATCGCCAACATCCATTTTCCCGCCGACAGCGCCGCCAAAGATGCCGCCCGTCGCCGATTGGTTTTTGATGAATTCTTCTATCTCCAACTCGGATTTCTCAAACGCCGTCAAAACCTCCGCCGCACGCAAGCTAGCGCCATCCTCGCTCCCACAGGTCAACTGATCGAAGAATTCCACAAAGTACTGCCCTTTAAACTAACCAACGCCCAACAACGAGTCATTAACGACATCCTCAACGACCTGCAAAAACCGGAACCGATGAATCGATTGATACAAGGTGATGTCGGTTCCGGTAAAACTGTAGTCGGTGTAATTGCCATCCTCGCCGCCATTCAATCCGGCTATCAAGCAGCTCTCATGGCTCCCACGGAAGTACTCGCAGAACAGCACTACCGCAAACTGGTCAGTTGGTTTAATTTGCTACATCTACCTGTAGAACTGCTCACCGGTTCCACCAAAACAGCAAAACGCCGCGAAATACACGCCCAGCTGCAAACAGGGGAATTGCCGCTTTTGGTGGGGACGCACGCTTTAATTCAGGATACCGTGAATTTCGATCGACTCGGTTTGGTCGTAATTGACGAACAGCATCGATTTGGTGTCCATCAGCGGGCAAAGTTACAGCAAAAAGGCGAACAACCTCATGTTTTAACAATGACTGCAACGCCAATTCCTCGGACATTGGCACTCACTTTACACGGCGATTTAGATGTCAGTCAAATCGATGAATTGCCACCCGGACGAGAAGCGATTAATACAGTAGCTTTAGCCGCGAAAGAACGCACTCAAGCTTACGATTTGATTCGTCGCGAAATCGCACAAGGGCGTCAAGTATATATTGTACTGCCGCTAGTAGAAGAATCGGAAAAATTAGATGTGCGATCGGCTGTTGAAGAACATCAACGCCTCTCCGAAAGTATTTTTCCAGAATTTCAAGTCGGCTTGCTTCACGGTCGCATGAATTCAGCAGAAAAAGATGAAGCAATTAATTTATTTCGCGATAATCAAACCCAAATACTTGTTGCCACTACTGTAATCGAAGTCGGCGTAGATGTACCCAATGCCACGGTAATGATGATCGAAAATGCCGAGCGTTTTGGTTTATCTCAGTTGCATCAATTGCGCGGTAGAGTCGGTCGCGGTGCAGCCAAATCTTATTGTTTGCTCATGAGCAGTTCTACAACTGCTGATGCGCGTCAGCGACTGAATGTTTTAGAACAATCCCAGGATGGATTTTTCATATCAGAAATGGATATGCGTTTTCGCGGCCCAGGCGAAGTTTTAGGTACTCGTCAATCAGGATTGCCCGATTTTGCCTTAGCCAGTTTGGTAGAAGATCAAGAAGTTTTGGAAATAGCGCGAAATGCAGCCGAAAAAATTATTTTGAGAGACGAAGATTTGCAGCGATGGCCGTTGTTAGAAGCTGAATTGGAGTATCGCTATCAAAAATTGATGAGCGGCACAATTTTAACATAATTGATTGGATACAAAGAAAGCGAGTTTATTGAATAAACTCGCTTTCTGAGAATTTTAAGACCTCTACTCTAATAATCTAGACGCCAGATTTGACAAGCTGCCTTAGCCATTTTATTTTGTCTTTCTTCAATTTGTTTTGGCCCCCAAACTGGATAATCTAAAATCTCTTGCGTAATCTTCAACTTTGAGCTTTGATAAGCTTTAGCACACTTATCCTGAAACGAATTATTTCCTAATTTGCGATTAACTGATGAATCCAGCAGAGTCATGTTACCCAGTCTGTAAATATAGAGATTTGGATCTGCTTTCGAGAACTCTCCTAGCCAGAGATCTTTAAGACTTTGGGGTAAAATATGCTCTAGGTTTAACTCTGTTCCATTTGGATTCGCAACTAATTCTTTGTTTCCTGTATAATAACTGTTGATTTCGCTCAGGATGTAGCGTGCTAGCCTAGAACTGTTTGCTAAGCTCTTTTGAGCAAAGGAATTAGCAAATTCTGTATCTTTGGGATAAATTTCCTTGAGTTGCTCAAAGATAGCTTTAGCCGTTTTGGGTTTTTCCTCTCGAATATATTTGACAATCTTACCGTAAGCAGATTCGAGTTTGTTAGGATTAGAGGCAGAAATGACGCTGTAGCGAAAAGAAAGAATAACTATCATTCTGAGAACTTTCGGGAATAGTTCCGCTGGCAAGTTATCTTTCGCGGCCAACAACACAGAATAACATTGGTTTACTTTGAAAATATTTAATCTTTCTAGGTCATATTTAACATTCACATCATAAGAATCCCAAACAAAACTTTGAGAATTTTCCAGTGCGCCATAAACTTGAGCGGCTTCGCTCAATCCATTGAGAAAATTCAAAACATCTGATGAAGTTTTTAACTTACTGGCCATTTTGCGATATAAATCTTTCTCCGTCACGCTTTCATAGCGTGATAACCAGTAATGGCGGATAAATTTTGTCAATTCAAAATTTTCGGCTAGCCTATTAATTGTTGCCCATTTAATCTGGACTTCTTTAATGTGTTTTCCCGCCCTTGAAAAAAGATAGTTTTTCAGTAAATCGGCAACAGACAAATCCAAACCTCTATCATTCAAAGTCTCGAAAATAAGGTAGGAGTTGGCTTCATCAGCAACAGCAATTACAATCGCAATCAATTTATCTCTCACGCATTCTTCCAGTTGAATTAAAACCTCTCCAACATCAATAGATTTTTTCATACGTTCTTGAATAAACTTGTATAAACATAAATAAGAATCAATTATTAGTTTACTAGATTTTTCTAACTGCTTATCTTTGGCAATTTGACGTAAGGATTCAATTCCTTTTGATTCTACGATATTCTTTTGATAGAATTGATTGTTGTTCTCGTTGAGGACTAGCTTTGGCTCTGTCTTGCGCGTTCGCAAATTCAAGGAACCCAAATACTTTTCTGAAATTGCTTGAGCTAATTGGTTATCCCCTTGTTCTTTGGCTATATCTCTAAGTACGCACATCAATATTGAAATCGTTGATAGGCGCTGTTGTCCGTCTATTAACTGGAGTTCTGGCTTTCTAGAGTTATTAACAACAATCGAGCCTATAAAATGTTCGGTGCGTCCTTCATCAATAGTTTCAGTGATGTCTTGCCAAAGCTGCTCGACTTCTGTTTCTGTCCAAGAGTAATCTCTTTGGAAACTGGGTACACAGTAGGAGTAGTTACCAGCGAGCAATTTTCCAACACTCATCAATTGACTGTCAATACTGGTGGTAGACATGGGAATATTCCTGCAACTTTATGAAGCACACATTGCACTTTAATACTTCACAAACTTGCCTTTATCCGGATGATTTTAGTAAGTTCTCTATGCCGATTAACACAATTTAACTTTTCGACAGCAGCATTCTGGTGGCCCAGGAGCGATCGCAATTGCTATTCTCATTGGCAAGAAAGCATATTACCCGCTACCAGTTCAACCGTATTTACATTGTTGTATAAAATTACCACTTCCTAGCAACCATACTGTTGACTAATCTCATCTTTTACGTTTTATTGCAGTATTTACCCAGATGTATAATAATTCCCTTTGTTTACAGTCAGGTAAAATATAAAACTCAGTGCCCTCTCACCTAGTTAACTTAAACGCCTCTCCAAAAGCGGAATCTTCTGATGTCAGTTCAGAACTCCCATTTACCCTTCAAGAATTAAAATCTGCCATTCCGGCTGAATGTTTTCAGCCATCCACCTGGAAATCCCTTTCCTACTTTTTTCTGGATGTATCCGTAATTACAGTTTTTTATGCAATAGCCCACTTTCTGGACTCCTGGTGGTTTTGGCCAGTATTCTGGGTGATACAGGGAACCATGTTTTGGGCCTTGTTTGTAGTAGGTCACGATTGCGGTCACGGTTCCTTTTCCAAACATAAATGGCTGAATAATGCGATCGGGCATCTAGCTCATACTCCCATACTTGTTCCCTTTCACGGCTGGCGCATCAGCCACAGAACTCACCATCAAAACACTGGCAATATCGATACCGATGAAAGTTGGTATCCCGTTACTGAAAGTAAGTATCGCCAGATGGATTGGTCTGAAAAACTCATCCGCTTCCAGGTGTTGCTGATTGCTTATCCTCTCTATCTGTTTAAACGTTCTCCTGGCAAGAAAGGCTCTCATTTTCTGCCCAGCAGCCCTCTTTTTAAACCTGCTGAAAAATGGGATGTAATTACCAGCACTGTATGCTTGACATTGATGGTAGGCTTATTAAGCTGGCTCACCTATGAATATGGCTGGCTATTTCTGCTGAAATACTATTTCGGCCCCTATGTAGTGTTTGTCATTTGGCTAGATTTAGTAACTTTTCTGCACCACACAGAAGCTGATATTCCCTGGTATCGCGGTAAAGATTGGTATTTTCTCAAAGGTGCCCTTTCTACAATTGACCGAGATTATGGGTTTATCAATAACATTCATCATAATATTGGTACCCATGTAGCTCATCACCTGTTTCTCAACATTCCTCATTACCATCTGAAAACTGCTACTGAAGCGCTCAAACCAATACTGGGCGATTACTATCGAGAAAGCCGCGAGTCTATCTGGAAATCTTTCTTACGCTCCTACAAAACTTGCCATTTCGTGTCAGATACGGGAGCGGTTGTTTACTACCGTTCTAAACAAGAACTGTAAAAACGTGAAGCATCGATCGCCAAGCCTTTTTCTCTGGATTGGTTCGCGATCGGTCTGAAATACCGATCTTTATGCGATCGTTACCCAATCTTCGGTTAGCGATCGCATTTTTTCATACTTTACCGCTTCTTATAGTGTAATTTTGGCAAAATTAGCTTGAGAATTTTATCCTATACCAAATATAGTCGCAATTTCTTCAGCCTCAATCATTTATTTAAATGCCACTCATGCAGAGAGAATGACCTCAAACATACACTTTCCCATCTGCACCTATCATCAACAACCACCAGGACAGGGATTAACACAAGCAATATTTGCCGTAGGAATCGCGTCAATTTTTTCAGTGCTAAAATTTACTCTCCACGCTTGCCTCACCTTCGTATACAAATCCGCATCTTCAAACCCCTGAATTTGAACAATAGCAACAATTCGATCGTCCGCTTTCCCTCCGATCTGACAGTTAACTTGTTGTAACCATTCCTCCGGACGAATTTTTGGTACTACCCGAACATCTAAAACTGCCTCAACAGGTTCGCCAGAACCATCAGGTCTTTGTTGCATACGCAGTTTTTTTTCTAAGATTAATATACCGCCAAAAGGAGTTTTTTCTGCTTCTGGATCTATCGAAGTAATGCCGTATTGGCAAATATCTCCACCGATACAACTCCCTGATTTGTACCAACTTGGCAGCGGCTCAGAACTTGCAGGAGACTGAAGTCTTTTTTGTCCCCATTCCAAATAGATGGCAAGCGCTTTACTTTTGTAAGCATTTGCGGGATTTCTTTGTTGGGTAAATAAAGTAGCAGCTCTTTGTAAATCTGCGATCGCCCCTCGATAATCTTCTCTATGAGTCTTGCTTACACCTCGGTTATAAAAGTCTTCTGCCCTAGTTTGAACTATTTCTTCCGCTGATGGCGCTATAGGAATTTCCCACAGTAATATAGCAATTCCTAAAACTGAGTTTGCTTTTTGTAAATAGTTCATAATTTTCGTTCTTTCCTAGTTGCATAATAACAAAAGCCCAGCACAGCAAGGTTTTGCATAAATTTTACGCTAAATTACCAGATAAAGTACGGAAGACCCAGTTTTATTGCAAACTATTGATCGATCCTGTATAAGTCCGATCTGTTTGTCGTGCGATCTAGATTGCTATGTACCGAAAATTGTTTACGTCAGGTGAGTTGGGAAACCGTTTGGGTCGCCAGGGAATCTGGTTTGACCGCTTGTGGGTATTAGGATTGCTAATAGCAGCAATTACAATTTATGCTATTAATCTGGGCAACCTACCCTTGCGAGATTGGGATGAGGGAATTGTAGCTCAAGTGGCCCGCGACATTTGGCGGGCACCAAGCGGCTCTTTGCGCTGGCTTTACCCAACGCTGGCCGATACACCATATATCAACAAACCCCCACTCGTACATATCCTCATTGCTTGGGCGTATTCGGTTGGAGGCGTTAACGAATGGACGACCCGCTTTCCGGGAGCAATTTTAACAGCTCTCTCCGTTCCTCTGCTCTACGGTATCGGGCGAGAAATTTTTCCCCAACGCCTACCCGCCATTTTTTCGGCTTTGATTTACCTAACCTTATTGCCGATTTTACGTCATGGGCGATTGGCCATGCTGGATGGGACAGTACTGTGCTTTTTTCTATTTATGGTGTGGTGTTTATTACGCAGTCGCCGTAACTTACGCTACTGTCTCGGCATTGGTATTGGCTTCGGATTGATTTGTCTGACTAAAGGTATTTTGGGTTTATTATTAGGTGCGATCGCCCTCCTATTTCTGGCCTGGGATACACCTCGACTCTTAACATCTTTTTATTTCTGGATTGGTATCCTAATTGGCAGTTTTCCAGTCGCTTTATGGTACATAGCTCAGATTCTGCACTACCGTCAGACATTCATCAGTGAAGGTATTGTCGGCCAATCCTTACAGCGTATTTGGGCACCGATAGAAAATCATGCAGGGCCACCTTGGTATTATCTTCTGGAAATCTTGAAATACAACTGGCCTTGGCTGCTTTTTTTGCCCCAAAGTTTGCGCTTAGCTTGGGAAAATCGCAATCTCGGTTGGGCAAAGTTAGTCCTGATTTGGAGTGGCGTTTACTTATTGGTAATCTCGGTAATGAGTACAAAACTGCCTTGGTACGTATTGCCGATTTATCCAGCTTTAGCATTAGCACTGGGAGCCTATTTGGCAGAAGTTTGGTATTGGCCCACGACAAAATCCTATCCCCGCGCTTGGAGCCTTAGTTTAGCGCTGCTAGCTTTGATAGGTTGGGGTGGAAGTATTTACTTTGGTGGATTCTCTCCAAAACCAGAACAAGATATACAGGTGATATTGACTTCAGTTGCGCTAACCATGACCCTAGCAGCTGTCTTGGTTGCGCGTCGCGACCTTCAATTTATCCCCATTTTGTTTTGGGGTACTTATGTTTCCTTAGTGCTGCTAATGACTTCGGAACATTGGGTTTGGGAATTAGCCGAATATTATCCAGTTAAGCCAGTTGCCGAGATCATCCTCAAAAGCGATATCCCAATAGGAGAAAAGATATATACATCCCACCCCAACTTTCGTCCTTCGTTGAATTTTTATAGCGATCGCCAAGTGATCCCCGCTTCTGCTATAAACTTAGACCTGAAGAAATATTGGCAGTCACAACCTGCCCCCTACTTATTGCTCGATCCATCCTCTCTAAAAAATTTAAGTTTACAACCGATGCGATCGCTAGGCGCAGCCGCAGGTTGGACTCTAATTACGAGAGAAGTCGATGCCAAGAGAGTACCGTAGGTGAGTGGGGTAGTGGGCCAAAAGATCGAAAACTCTTTTTCACCAAGAATCTCTTATGGCAACGCCCCATGCCCATTTCGCCATCACCAATTTGGTCACTCCACCAATTTTGTCACCCAATCCATAAATCCCTGCAAAGGATTTTGTTGAGTGGGCTTTTCATCCAGGGTTGCCAAACTGTAACCCAGGAAAATAGCGCTACCGACGATCGCAATCAGGGAAATAGGTTTGACAATGCGAAAATCCCGACGCATACGAGCCAAAGGGCGACTTTGACGACGTAACATCTGCCCATCAGTCCGCAGTTTTTTACTCGGTTGGGGGTCGCGGACATAATGACCGCTTTCACTAACTACAAAGCGTTCCTGGCAATACGGACACATATATAGTCCACTGCCCGTGTTACCCAGCCTCATTCCCTTAGAACGATGGCAAATCGGGCAAGAAACAGAATGACCATCAAATGTGTGAGCATTCATCAGAATTTCCTAGTTTTCCACGGGATGTATATATTTTTCAGTGCTGATTAAGGTAACACTGCCTTGACGCGGCTGCGCCAAGATTAGAGGTTTTACTTGTGATGAGCTGACGCCATAGCGTGACTGTTAGCGACTCCCATCTGCCTGGGTACTTCTCGTTTATTTGAAGTGACGACAGGACGTTAGCCACAGATTTACATATTCGCCGATTTCATAGGACTACTAAACGATGACATTTTCCACACCCGTTGCTTTCCTGGCTTTACCCCTGACACTCAGAGGCAACTTTTCAGACTAGCCAACATGGATTGGATTATTTTGGCATCATCCTTAGTCTACCCTTGTTGACTGCCAAAACTGCACACCTGTAGTCTTCCTTATCGATACAATCTAAATGAGGAGCCAGTCACAAAATTTAACCAAACCGCCGATAATTGGCACTCACAAAACAGCAGTGCGATATCCTGTGCAAACAGATTACTCGCTCTTACCACAGCCACAAAACGCTATAACCAAGCGTCAAAGAAACGTTTTCTACCTGCCAAAGGGGCTTTGCTGCCGGGGTTCGACTTAGCGTCGATCGAGGTCGAAACGACCGGAGAGGGAAAGTAAGACCATCACCGAGTTCCATCTCGGACACCGCAACTGGTGTACCTAACATGGCATCTACCTGTAAGACACTAAGTCCGAACTTCAAACGTATCGTCAAATGAGAGTACTTCTCTGTTTCTCTATATAGTCAACTTTATAATGACCGCCATCCCTCCTACTGCTGTGCGTCTGAACGAACAGCCATTGCTTAATACAGGACAATCTTGTCTTACTTCTAACCAATCATCCCGTCTAACTCGCCTTTTTAACCGTCTCCAGCCATCCCCAGAAACTGTCGTACTGATTCTGGCAGTGCTGATTGGTAGCGGTACAGGTATGGGTGTAGTGACGTTTCACTATTTGATCGAACTGATCCATACCCTGATGCTACAGGACTTGATGGGAAAGATATCGGCTTGGGGTGCGTGGACTCTCGCCTGCGTTCCCACTATCGGTGGCTTGCTCGTTGGCTTAATGCGCTGGCGCTGGCAAGACTTAGGCCCAAGCATTTCTACCTTAATTGCGACTACCCAAGAATCTCGCCACGCCGTCGCCAGACAGCTCAGACCGGTGACGAAGATGGTAGCAGCTTCGATTTCGTTAGGATCGGGTGCTTCTCTGGGACCGGAGGGGCCGAGCGTAGAAATTGGCGCAAATTTTGGGATGCTGCTCGGCCAAGTGCTACAAGTTTCTCAAGAACGGCATCGTTTACTCTTGGGGGCTGGAGCTGCCGCCGGCTTGGCAGCCGGGTTTAATGCCCCCATCGCCGGAGTGTTCTTTGCCCTAGAGGTAGTGCTGGGAACTACTTTTGCTACCTCAGCAGTTAGCGTCGTACTGCTAGCAGCTGTTGTATCCGCTTTAATCGCTCAGATTGGATTAGGGGCTCAACCTGCTTTTAGCTTGCCTGTTTACGAAGTTCGCAGCCCCCTGGAATTACCCCTATACATGGGATTGGGTTTATTGGCAAGTCTGGTATCAATAACTTACACCCAAGCAATTCAGCTAGCTCAGCGCTGCTTTCGCGGACAAGTACCTTTTTTTAGCTGGTTGGGTCGAATTCCTAGATTTATTCATCCCATACTAGGCGGTCTCTGCGTAGGTTTGGTAGCTTTGCAGTTACCTCAAATTCTGGGCATCGGCTACGAAACTGTTGAGGCTATGCTCCAAGATGTGGAGTTTTCGCTACAACTGCTGTTACTGTTACTGGTCGTCAAGCTATTGATGACGGCGGTAAGTTTGGGTAGCGGATTGGTGGGCGGCATTTTTGCCCCAGCGATGTTTTTGGGTGCGTCTTCGGGAGCAGCTTACGGAAAAATTCTGGCAGCTTTGCTACCGGGAATGAGCGCCAATATCGCCGCACCACCGGCTTATGCAATGGTTGGAATGGCTGCGGTTTTGGCTGGAAGCGTGCGAGCTCCGCTGACATCTATTCTTTTGTTATTCGAGCTGACACGGGATTACCGTATTGTCTTACCTTTGATGGCAGCAGTGGGTCTTAGCGTTTGGTTGGTGGAAAGACTTAAGCCAACTGCCACTCAGGGTTTGAACCTGCAACAAATGGGCTTGAATGTAGAGAAAGACCAGTATCTGGAAATTTTGAAGCAAATGCCTGTGAAGGCAGCTATGCAAATACCACGCTTGATGCTATTGGGTTCCTGCGGTGTCCTAGAAGCTGGCCTTGCTCTTACTGATGAGAGGTGCCATACGGCTTTGGTTGTTGATGCAAACGAGCAACTGATTGGCCTTGTTACTCTTAAGGATATCAATCGGGCGATCGCACGATCGCAAGCAGATCCTCTTGCTTGCAATTTAGCCACTCAGACCCTGGAATCTATCTGCACCAAAGAAATCCTCTACGCATACACTTCTGAGTCTGTTGCTGAGGCTTTAGACCGCATGGCAGCTCGTGGTTTGCATCAGCTACCTGTAGTTGAGCGAGACAATCCCCAGCGAGTTTTAGGCTTACTAGAACGGGAGGGGATTAACTTAGCTTGTGATGTAGCAGTTACAGGTCAGGCACTCACTCGCTACCTATCAACGTCATCTAAAACGGATGAGTTGCCTCTAAACAAACTCAAGCAACCTGCTTGAAAACTTCAAGTAGCTTTGCGGGAATTTATCTTTGCTTGACAGCAGAAAGAAAGCATTCCCCTAGCTTCGCCTGACCGTGCGCGGCGATCGGTCGGCGTATGCAACTAAGCAGCTTTCCGCTTGGTATTAAAGCTCAGGATTCTTCGTCCTCTGGAATTTCATCTGCATTTAGTTGACGCAGCCGAATATGCTTGCGTCCCAGAGAAATTTCAAACTCATCTCCTGGCTGTAGTCCCATCTGTTTGGTGTAAGCTGAGCCAATCAGTAAGTTACCGTTAGATTGCACACTAATCCGATAGCTAGCACTACGTCCGCCGCGTCCGTTGCCACCTTGTTTGCTGTCTAACTGAATGCCCTCGGCATCAATGAGAGCGTTCAAGAACTTCATCATATTGACGCGCTCTACACCGTTTTTTGTGACGGTGTAGTAGCCGCACTCTTTGGCCTTTTCTTCTTTGCTCAGATTTTCCAGCTCTTTGACTCTTCTGAGGAGAGCTTCCCCAGTTAGGGTTTCGATCTTTTTGGTTTTACTCATTAACTTGACCCGAAAATTAATCCTTCAAGTATTTTATAGTATCTTACTTTAGGTAAACTTTGCTATGCTTATGAAGCTTTAACTTTGTATCAGCTCGCAAAATTATGTTACAACACCCTCACTCAACTTGTTATCTTGCATTGTTCGGCAGTTGTAGGGGCGTTTATCAACAAGAAGCTTCTTCACCCATCACTTGCCTCAACGGTCAGCAGTAGTGGCAATAATTGTTCTATTTGCTTTGATGCCCCCATACCTTTATCGGCGGCATTTAAACCGTTATAAGCGACAACCTACCTTAACCAACTGACAGACTCCCTCTCTTAAGAGTAGGCGCGTCGTTATCCGATATGTTAGTGGGCCACTGTAGATAGGATCTTTATTCTCGATCGATCGACTGCTACGAATGCTGCTATAGAACAAAACTTACTGCATAGTACGCGCCTTTACGATTTAATAGCCACATCTAGCTTCTGGCAGTTGCTTCCAGATGGAAATTAAAAGACTCTATAAATAGATATGTGCCGTATGAGTTGTCAAGAGGATGAAACTAACCACTCGCGGACATTACAGTGTTAAGGCACTGCTAGATTTGAGTTTACAGCCAGGATACGGTCCCACTTCTGTGAGAGCGATATCCCGCCGTCAAGATATCCCAGCTCCATACTTAGAAAAACTGCTTATAGAGATGCGTCGTGCTGGTTTAGTCGAATCACTTCGCGGTGCCCAAGGTGGTTACAAATTGGCACGCCAACCCGCACAAATTTCTCTTGGACAGATTTTAGAAGCAGTTGGCGAAACTATTGAACCGCTCCCTCATCGCGCCCCCGATGCAAAGCTTGCTGAGGACTGGGTGACTTTTACCGTTTGGCGACAGTTGCACCAAAAGCTCAAAGAAGCTCTCTATAGTATTTCCTTGGAAGACCTTTATTTCGATGCCCGCAGCTGGCAAGCATCCTTGGGGGAAGAAACGAGTTTTGTTGTTTAATAGTCAGCAATTAGTGGAAGAATGAAGGATGAACGCAGAAGGATCGAAGTCTACTGACAGATGAGGGCTGAAAACGAACATTTGAGAAGGTATGCAGTTTGATTTTTGGCAACTGGAGCCGGCGCTCGTCTTGGTATTAGCAGCCTGGTTAGATTACCTGATTGGCGATCCTTGGGGTTGGCCTCATCCCGTGCAGCTGATGGGTTGGGTAATCGATCGCTTATTTAAATATCTAATAGAAATTTTAAACAACCCTATTACCCTACGCTGCATTCATTTTACAAAAAATATCGCTAATTTGCCGATAGATACCATAGCACCCCGATGTGCTGGCATAGTACTGGGAATCATCTTGGTAATGGGTAGCGCGTTATTGGGTTGGTTAATCGTTCAAGCTGCCAAGTGGCTGCATCCTTTATTGGGCATTGCTGTTACCACGGTTATCCTAGCCAGCTGTTTTGCAGGCAAGAGTTTGAGAGATGCTGCTGAAAAAGTTTTGCAACCCTTAACATCTGGAGATTTAACTGGAGCCCGTTCTAGTTTGAGCCAATATGTA
The DNA here is from genome assembly GCF_014696265.1 of Aerosakkonema funiforme FACHB-1375. Taxonomy (GTDB): domain Bacteria; phylum Cyanobacteriota; class Cyanobacteriia; order Cyanobacteriales; family Aerosakkonemataceae; genus Aerosakkonema; species Aerosakkonema funiforme_A. The sequence continues at coordinate 41,495 of NZ_JACJPW010000069.1, forward strand.
GGTAGGGATACTGATAAGCTAGCAGAGCCAGAAATCCTGCGATCGGTTTTGGAAACGGTGACAGAAAATGCCACAGATGGGATAATGGCTCCATTATTTTATGCCATACTCGGTGCATTTTTGCCGATCGTAGGTAGCGTACCCTTAGCGCTTGCCTATAAAGCGGCAAGTACTCTCGATTCAACCATCGGCTATCGAGAAGCACCTTATACATATATAGGATGGTTTAGCGCCAAACAGGAAGATGTTCTTACCTGGCTTCCTTGCAGATTTTTGGTAATTACCTTGGCAGTTATATCCGGTAGACCCAGGTATGTTTGGCAAATGTGTCTTCGAGATGCGCCATCAGACCCCAGTCCTAATTCCGGTTGGAGTGAGTGTGTTTACGCTGCCATCCTGGGTGTGCAAGTAGGAGGTACAAATTGGTATCGCGGCGTTGCCAAACACAAACCCCTATTGGGAGATCCAATTAACCCTATTACTCCCGATCGAATCAGACAAGCAATGCAGCTGACACGCTGTTGCTTTCTGATTTGGTTGTGTATCGCATTAGCTGCCTTAAGCTTAAGAACTATTCATTGAATTGTTTTTTTGTCAAGCCAAACGAAATCGAAATCAAGCAAAGAATATGGGTTTCTAAGACAAATCCTCGCTTTGGAGCTAGAAATCTACGTAAAAACCCGGTTTATGGAATCATCGTGCCTAAGTAAGTCTTGGGAAAAAGAAATTCGTCAAGAGCGATAAGATAAGATTTTTGAAACCACCCAGTTGGGTGACTTGGTGGAACGAAGTGGGATGACAGCAGTCAAACTTTATTTAGGATTTACGCGAGGAAGAGGAGTGTGTCATGCCCAAAAGACTTTTGCAAGCAGCCATCATCACATTCTTGCTCCAGCTACTGGCGTTAGTCAGCTCACCAACCGATCGGCAAGCAAGCACAGCATATCGCTGGCGATCGAATCAAACCCCTATCGCCGTTCTCGTCCATCGCCTGTTTCAATCACAGAAAACGTTGTTCAGGTGAGAAATGATTTGATGCGATCGATGTCTCCGGCACGCTAGACTGCTATAGAAGGTAATCGATATGAGAGCTTTAATAACTTATTTGGCACTCTTGCATATTTATTGTTAAAGCCCCGCTTATCGTGCGAAACGATACCGAGTTATAGCAGCTAGTCGGTAGCCATGACGAATCGCCTTGCTCAATCCCCAAGTTTGTACCTGCGTAAACACGCCGAAAACCCCCTCGACTGGTGGCCTTGGTGTGACGAAGCTATAGAAGTTGCCCGCCGCGAAAACAAGCCGATTTTCCTTTCGATCGGTTATTCGAGCTGTCATTGGTGTACGGTCATGGAAGGCGAGGCATTTTCCGATCCGGACATTGCCGAATATATGAATGCCAATTTTATCCCGATTAAGGTCGATCGGGAAGAGCGGCCAGACCTGGACAGTATCTATATGCAAGGATTGCAGATGATGGTCGGGCAAGGCGGGTGGCCCCTCAATGTCTTCCTAGATCCCAAAGACTTAGTGCCTTTTTACGGCGGTACATACTTTCCCGTACAACCTCGCTACGGACGCCCCGGATTTCTACAAGTACTCCAAGCCATACGCCGCTACTACGATACGGAAAAAGCGAAGGTAGAATCGGTCACGGCTGAGATTCGCGGTTATCTCCAGCAAGCAGCAGCCTTGCAACCCGACGGTAGCGAAAAATTAGATTCATCTTTATTGCAACAAGGTTTAAATACTAACGCCAGCGTACTGAAGGGAGTAGGTTATGGCCCTAGTTTCCCGATGATGCCTTACGCCCAACTGGTATTGCGCGGGGTACGATTTGGTTCTCAGCTGGCAGTGGCAAATCAGGAATCCGAAAATGATTTTAGGCAAGTTTGTACCAAGCGCGGCTTAGATCTGGCGTTGGGAGGCATTTACGACCACGTAGCCGGAGGTTTTCATCGCTATACCGTCGATCCATCTTGGACAGTGCCTCACTTTGAAAAAATGCTCTACGATAACGGTCAGATTGTGGAATATCTGGCTTGTTTGTGGAGTAGCGGAGTAAGGGAACCGGCATTTGAGAGCGCGATCGCCGGTACGGTAGAGTGGTTGCAGCGGGAAATGACTGCTCCTGAAGGTTACTTTTACGCTGCACAGGATGCCGATAGTTTCCCCGATCGCACTGCTAAAGAGCCAGAGGAAGGAAACTTTTACGTCTGGAATTATAGCGAACTGCAACAGCTGCTCACTTCTGAAGAGTTAGCTGAGATGGAAGAGCAGTTTACAGTTACTGCTGAGGGCAATTTTGAAGGCAACAATGTTTTGCAACGCCGTCATCCGGGTAAGCTGAGCGACACAATCGAAACGGCGTTAGCCAAACTGTTTCAAATGCGTTATGGCGCAACGCCTGAAACTATGGAAACTTTCCCGCCCGCTATTAACAATCAGGAAGCTAAGAGCGGTAATTGGGATGGTAGGATTCCGCCGGTTACCGATCCAAAAATGATTGTGGCTTGGAATAGTCTGATGATTTCAGGGCTGGCACGAGCTTATGTTGTATTCGGTCAGATAGAATATTTTTTGCTTGCGGTTCGATGCGCCAATTTTATTTTGGATAGCCAGTGGGTGCAGGAACGCTTTCATCGTCTCAATTATGACGGAAAGCCGGCAGTTCTGGCTCAGTCTGAAGATTACGCTCTTTTTATCAAAGCGCTCCTCGATTTGCAGCAAGCAACCCTCAGAATTGAAGATAGCGAAGAAACTTCCGGTTACGAATTACCAAAAGCGAATTTTTGGCTCGAAAAAGCAGTTAAGGTGCAGGAAGAGTTCGATGAATTTCTGTGGAGTCTGGAATTAGGCGGTTATTATAACACAGCCAGGGATGCTAGCGGCGATCTGGTGGTGCGGGAGCGCAACTATAACGATAATGCTACTCCTTCTGCAAATGGGATTGCGATCGCTAACTTAGTGCAGCTCGCCTTGCTGACTGAAGATCTGCAATATCTCGATCGTGCCGAGCAAGCTTTACAAGCTTTTTGCAGTGTAATGAACCAACCCCAAGCCTGCCCCAGTCTATTTACTGCTTTAGACTGGTATCTTAACCACACTCTGATTCGTACTAACAGCGAGCATCTCCAATCTCTAATTGCTGAGTATGTGCCTACAGCTGTTTATGCGCTTGCGGATAATCTCCCAGATGGAAGTGTAGGCCAAGTTTGCCCAGGACTCAGCTGCTCGCAACCTGCCCACAGTCGCGAGCAATTGTGGGAACAAGTTCGGAAATTAGGGGCTAGGGGCTAGGGGCTAGGGGCTAG
>NZ_JACJPW010000070.1 GCF_014696265.1 Aerosakkonema funiforme FACHB-1375
TTTCTGACTCAGCTAGAAGCTGAGGGGTTTTGGATTGCTAGGAGTTTAGACTAACCGCGCCTTAAAGCGCGGTTAGTCTAAACTCCAGTTGTTAACTTCTGCGCGTCTTGCAACGAGACAGGCAACCCTCAAGATGGGGACAGCCTTCACACTGTTGATGTTTACCTGGATCGGAACAGCCACAGGGAAGATTCACCAAACAATCGGCAGGCTGTTTCGGTGCTAAGTGAAAAGCTGTTTCTCGCAAACAGATAATTAAATCGCGACAAAGCATAAATTCTATATGGTAATGAAACCTTTAATTTTATATTGACTAATCTTTTTCCTTAATTAATCTTCCTTTAGGCGCATCTCAAAAAGTGCCAGAATTGCGTTGCTTCCATAAAAATTTTCAAGCGATCGACACAGGACTTTCTCGCTAGGGAAGAGGGAGAGGAGCTAAAAGTCAAAAGTCAAAAGTCAAAAGTCAAAAATTTTCCTCTTTCCTAACCCCTAACCCCTAATCCCTAACCCCTAACCCCTACCCCTAACCCCTAACCCCTAATCCCTAACCCCTAATCCCTAACCCCTAACCCCTAATAACTAAATCCTTCCTACTAATAAAGCGATCGCACCAACCAAATCATCGGGTTCAATAGGTTTGGGTAGGTGCATTTGAAAGCCGGCTGACAAAATGCGATCGCGATCCAACTGTCCCGCATAAGCAGTCAAAGCGATGGTAGGAATTTGCCTTAAAGACTTTATTTCTTTTACCTGGCGGATCAGATCGTAACCATTTTCTTCTGTCATGCCAATATCGCTAATTAACACATTCGGCGGAAACTCTTGCAGTAATGCCAGCGCTTCCCTTACCGAAGCAGCGGTCTTCACTTCAGCTCGGTATTGTTCGATGACAAACTGAAGCAAATCCCGCGTGTCCGCATCATCATCGACTAGGACAATTCGCACGCCACTCAGCGAAGGTGAATAGGATGAAGTTGTCTCAAATTCCGCCAATAAATTTGTTGGCTGAGTATTGTGGTGCGGCAAAGGAAATTGCACTGTAAATGTTGCACCTTTTCCTATACCCGGACTTTCTACTTTGACGGTGCCGCCGTGCAGTTCAACCAAGTGTCGCACAATTGCTAACCCCAAACCTAAACCGCCAAAACTTCGGGTGATGCTACTATCAGCCTGCCGGAAGCGATCGAATACGTAGGGCAAAAACTCACGTTCAATCCCTTGTCCCGTGTCGCTGACCCTAATTTGGGTACAGGACATTGGGAAAGCGCTAGATTTTTCCTCTGACCGATCGTCAATTACTGTAGAAAGCCGAATTTCTACACTTCCCCCTCTGGGCGTAAACTTAACAGCATTTGATAACAGATTCCACATTATCTGTTGCAAGCGGCTGGCATCACCTAAAATAGGTTGTACTTCTAAATCCTTGACAAAATTAATATCGATCGCTTTTGTTTCTGCCACCGGACGGACTGTATTTAAAGCCGCTTCAATTACAGGTGCAAGTTCGATTTGTTCAAAATTCAGAGAAAGATTCCCAGTAATTATGCGCGAAACATCCAGCAAATCTTCAATTAATCTGGCCAAAGATTTAGTATTGCGCTCAATAGTTTCTACCGCTCTACGATAGTCATGTTCGTTCAGTTTTTTCAGGCGCAGCATCTGCGCCCACCCCAGCATACTGTTGAGGGGCGTTCGCAATTCGTGGGAAAGGTTAGCCAGAAACTCATCTTTGAGACGGTTTGCTGCTTCCGCGTCTTCACGAGCTGCCTTTTCTTTTGCTAGCAGTTGTTCCCGTTCAGCCTCTAATTGTGTCGTTCTCCTGCGAATTTCGGCTGCCTTCAAAGCTTTGCGAATAGCAATGGGGACTCGGATGTAACGATTGGGAGCCTTAATTATATAGTCATCAAGACCGGATTTCATGGCTTCTACTGCAATTTCTTCGTTCCCGCTATTGGTGAACATAATCACCGGGAGATCCGCATAGCGAGACTTAAGCTTTTTCAAAATTTCCAGTCCATTGTTCCAGCCAAGTTGATAGTCTGTAACCACAACATCAAAATTATTTTCCGTCAGCGCTTCTTCCCATGTTCGATCATTTGTAATTTCTTTTACCCGCACTTCTGCAAATTCGCGCTCTATTTCGCGCCTAATCAGAAGACGGTCTGTAGGGTTATCATCTATGACGAGTATATTTAATGACATCGCAAATTTTAAATGGCAGATTTGAAATGAAAAACTTCCCCTGGGGAAACATTTTTGCTATTTATTGTTCGAGATGGTGATTAGAGCAACCTTCATGGCGTAATGAACGTTCTTAATTCCACCAAACCCTCTTCCCTCTTCCCGACGCCCTAGCATCAGGCAACTTCCGGCTGTTCGTTATTTAGCAGCCAGTACAGGTTAATAGTTTTTAGCATTTCCCCTAAAGCACCAAACCCAGGTGGCTTGACCAGATAAGAATTAACTCCCAAATCGTAAGCTTGGTTAACATCAATAGTTTCTTTTGAAGAAGTGAGTATAATTACTGGCAAACGTTTTAGTTGAGGCTGCTGTCGCAACCAAGCCAAGACTTCGTGACCGGAGCGGCGCGGCAACTTTAAATCTAACAAAATTAGGGCGGGTAAGGGATAACGTTCGCGATCGCAATATTCGCCTTCACCGCTGAGGTATAAAACCGCTGCATCGCCATCTTCGACTACTTGCAGGGAAACATGGGATAAATCTTCCTTGCGGAAAGCGCGTTTCATCAAAAGAACATCAGCTGGGTTATCTTCGACTAACAAAATCGTATGCTTCACGGTTATCCCTCCTTAGTAGTATCGTTTCTTAATTTAATCCAAAATTTGCTTCCTTTTCCTAGCTCCGATTCGACGCCCACAGAACCGCCCATCCGCTCTACCGCTTTTTGCACAATTGCTAAACCAATACCTGTACCGGGATAGGATTCAATGCCGTGCAAACGCTCAAAAACTCGAAAGATACGTTTTTGATGTTCTGGCGCGATACCAATACCGTCGTCTGCCACCCATAACTTTACGCATTCATCATCTGTTTCAGCCCAAATATGCACTCCCGGTTGACTATCTTTATCAACAAATTTAATCGCATTGCTGAGTAGATTTACGATCGCCTGAGCTAAGGTATTACGATGAGCTTGCACTTTCGGCATTGACGGCATCGCAGTCACTTGAGCTTGGCTTTTTTCCAAATCAGTTTTTAGTTGCGCGAGCGCCTCCGAAACGACCGTATTTAAATCTACAGATCCCAGATTTAATTCAGTGCGACTGAGACGGCTGTAATCTAATAAATCGTTGATTAAATCATCTAAATGATGTGCTGAATTAACTATGTGACGGGCATACTCTTGACCGAGATCGTCTAATTTGTCACCATAATCTTCCAGCAAAGCTTCAGCAAGTCCGTGCATTCCTCGCAAAGGCGCACGCAAATCGTGAGCGATCGAGTAAGCGAATGCTTCTAAATCTTGATTGGCTTGTTCTAATTGGGCAGTGCGTTCTGCTACACGTTGCTCCAAAGTTTCGTTAAGTTGGTTAATTTCGGCTTCGGCTTGTTTGCGTTCTGTAATATCAATTCCTGTGGAAATAACCAAATTTCTGCCATCATATAGCGTCCCCAAATGAGCGGAATGAAACTCCCAAATTCTGGTTTCGCCGCTGCGGGTAGCAATCGTATATTCTCCTTCTACAATTGGTTTATCTAATTTGTATAAAACGTCAATATCTGCTTTGACTGATTCTTTTTTGCTGCCATAGGCTTTTTCGAGCCAGTCGGCAATTGTGGGAATGTCGGAGTGAGTGTAGCCTGTCAGTTCCGTCCAAGTACGATTAATTTGCACAATTTCGCCATCTTCTGCATGAAGAATTATCGGTAACGGAGCCTCCAGAATAGCACGACGGAAACGTTCTTCAGAAGATTGCAATTCTAATTGTGCTTGTTTGCGATCGGTGATATCTGTAGCTGCTTGCAGAGTTGCTTCTGCCTTTTGGCGATCGGTTATCTCTACTTCCAATTGTTTGAGAGTTTGTTTGAGTTCCGATGTACGCTCTTCGACTTTGTTTTCCAGTTCTTCATTTAGTTTTTGCAGCTTTAATATTAATTCTTGGCGTTCGGTGACATCTTGGGCGACACCCGCTATGCGGTAAGTTTTGCCAGCTTTGTCGTCAATTGGAAAAGCCCGATCGCGTATCCAGCGCACTTCCCCATCGGGTCGGACAATGCGATACTTGAGGTTTAACTCTGCCTTTCCCGCCAGATGTTTTTCAAAGCCAGCGATAACGCGATCGCGATCGTCCGGGTGAATGGCATCCATCCACGACATCGGCTGTTGGTATAAACTTTGACGGCTTTTGCCCCAGATTTGCTCGTAAGCCGGACTGACGTAGAGGATCTCGTTCAATTGAGGAGGTTTGAGCCAGAAAACTTCGTCGATGTTTTCCGCTAGCTGACGGAAGCGTTCCTCACTCGATCGCAGCGCCGCTTCGGAAAGCTCAAGTGCTGCCATACTCTGCTTAATGAGTGCGTAAAGCATTCCGGCTGTGACGAATACGTAGAACCAACCTTTCAAAGTTTGAAGTTCTGCCAGCAAGTGAGAATTCTTGACCAGGGTGAATACCAATCCATCGGAAAATAGTATCCACACTCCGCCAACAACCACGTACAGTGCAGCGATTTTCAAAGGAGTCAGTCGCCTCGTCAAGAGTTTCTTTACTATTGAAAATTTACGCATGACGACTATGTATCCCTAAAATCGTTAGGCTTTTCCATTTGCCGAACCACAGGGGCGAAAATAATTACTCTCATGCGGGTAAGATTGTGCTTTCCTGACCGGACTCGCTCCCAAAAATTTTATGGCTGGAATTTTCCGGAGCCACTTCTAGATTGTCAAATAGAATACCCGATCGCATCTACTCAAAGCAAGAATTGACGTTCTCTCCGGAGAAAGCTGATTTTTTGAGGGCTAACTTCCAACAGAAAACCGGTTTGAGAAGCAGGAGGCTTTAGATCGATTTTTGCGGTAATTGCAAAGCCGCTTTTACTCGATCGTATTCTGCGGAAAGTTGACCGAGAAATTGAGATGCACCCGCTGTAGTACCTTTACGACCCATCGTTTCTAATTTTTCACATATTTGAGCAAGGGGAATTGCGCCCAGAGTCACACTCGCCGATCTGAGTGCGTGGGCTGATTTTTGCAATGATATAGGATCTTCCTGAGCAATTGCGTTAGTAATAGCTTTCAGTCTTTTGAGTCCATCTTCCAAGTAGCTCTCCAGCAGTTCTTGAAGGATTTCTGCATCTGTATCTTCGCCAACCATTTCTTTTAAACTTTGAAACGTCTTGCGATCGATCGCCGGTGCAGATGAGGACTGGCGGCTGGGGACGAGCGGCAGCCCTAGCGTACTGGAGTCATTAGTATTGCCAGAGAGATTTTTGGCACTGAGCAAAAGACTCTCATCCGTTGTGGGAAGGAGTTTATGCTTCGTCCCTACCGAATCTCGATCCCAGGACGGCGAGACATTCTGCTCTGTTCGATCGCTTCTATTTTGCTTGAGTAGTTTACCGTAGCTTTTGAGAGCTTCGATCAGCGCTTCGATGTGAATCGGTTTGCTGATATAGTCATCCATACCTGCTTGGAGGCACTCTTCCCGATCGCCCTGCATAGCATGGGCAGTCATCGCCACAATCCAAGGACGATGCGATGAATAGGGGGATGGGGGAGCGGGGGAGTGGGGGAGTGGGGGAGTGGGGGAAGTATTAAATAAATTTGCTTCTGTTTTCCGATTTTCCTGTTGTCCTGTTTTCCGCTTCTCCCGCTCTCCCGCTCTCCCGCTCTCCCGCTCTCCCGCTCTCCCTCTGCTCCATTCCTGACAAATGCGACGAGTCGCTTCCAGTCCGTCCATCTCTGGCATCTGCACGTCCATGAACACCAAATCGTAAGGCTGGCGGTGCAAAGCTTCCAGCGCCTCTCGTCCGTTATTGGCAACATCGGCGCGATAGCCCAACTTATGGAGCATTTGCAAAGCTACTTTTTGGTTTAAGCTTACGTCTTCTACGAGCAGAATGCGTAACGGCAGTTCTTTTGCCATTTGGCAATCAAATTGGGAAAGTGAGGCGCGGTCAGAACTTAACGAGACAAGTTGTTTGCTTAAAATCCGAGTCAAAACATTATAAAGCTGAGATTGCTTGATCGGCTTACTCAAAAAAGCTGCAAAGTTAGCTCGTTGTGCGGCTTCTTCTTTTCCCACCCAAGCTACAGAACTGAGCATCACCAAGGGTAGTTTTTCGCAGTTCGGTACCGAGTGAATCTGCGCCGCCAGAATTATACCATCCATTTCTGGCATTTGCATATCCAAAACGGCAATATCAAACTGCTCTCCAGTGCTAAGCAATTCTAGAGCTTCAGGGCCGGAATTAGCCGATCGCACCAGCATTCCCCAGGATTGTGCTTGCAGGGTGAGAATTTTGCGGTTAGTGGCGTTGTCATCTACTACTAGCAGTCGTTTTCCGCTTAAATCTGGCTGTAGAACTTGAAGGTCAACTAGAGGTATAGCGGGAGCCGACTCGGCTCGCATGGTGAAGTAAAATGTAGAACCATCTCCTGGAGTGCTTTCTACCCACATTCTGCCGCCCATCATTTCGCTGAGCCGTTTGCTAATCGCCAATCCCAGTCCCGTACCGCCGTAGCGGCGAGTCATTGAAGAATCAACTTGGCTGAAGGGCTTAAACAGTCGCGCTAAGCGTTCTGGAGAAATACCGATACCGGTATCTTTGATGGCAAATTCAATTTCGTAAGTTGTCAGTTGTCGATCGTTTCGATCGGCATTTGATAGCTGACGGCTGACTGCTGAGACAACGACTTCACCCCGTTCTGTGAATTTAACCGCATTACCGATCAGATTTACTAAAATCTGTCGCAGTCGCGTCACATCTCCCACTATGGCGCAAGGTGTTTGCGGATCGATTAAATAAGCTAAATCTAGATTTTTTGCTGCTGCTGCTGGGGCTAAAAGGTCTAACGCTTCCTCAACGCAAGTCCGAAGGTTAAAGGATTGTGTCTCTAAATCCAGCTTGCCAGATTCAATTTTAGAAAAATCTAAGATATCGTTAATGATGGTTAACAGGGCGTCGCCGCTAGCGCGAATGGTTTCTACAAAGTCCTGCTGTTGGGGAGTAAGCTTTGTATCCAGCAGCAATCCGGTCATACCGATGACTGCATTCATGGGTGTGCGAATTTCGTGGCTCATCATCGCCAAAAACTCGCTTTTCGTCCGATTTGCTGTTTCTGCTTCTCTTTTTGCCTGTTCTAGTGCCATATTTTTGATCGTTAATTCTGAGCGCCCTTGGGTTTCCACTTTGAGCAGATTGGCTTGTGCAAGGGCGATCCCGACTTGCGCCGCTACTGATTCCAGCAGCTCGATTTCATCTGCTGTCCACTCGCGCAAGCGATCGCACTGATGCAAGCATATTCCTCCGTTTGCTTCTCCTTGGTAGGATGCGCGAACTGACAGGATAGATTTGACGCCTAGCTGGCGCAAAATCGGTTCGCCCTCTTTTACAAAAGGGTCGGCGTAAACATCCGCGCAGGCTAAAGTTCGGTCTTGTGCGATCGTCTGTTCTAGATAGGAATTGCCAACACTAGGAATGTTTATATGCAGTGCGGATGGGTAACCGGGCTCCACATACTCAACAACAAAGGGAATTTCAGGAGTTGGTTGAGTTACGTAGGTATAAATTAAGCAGCGATTCACACCAAACGCCTTACCCAGCAAACTACTTGCTGTCTCAAAGATTTGCTTGGTATCGAGGCTCTGCCGTATTTCTTGGGTTATTTGTTTGAGCAGCAAAGCCCTGCTAAATTGTTGTTCTAATGCTTCTTGTGCTTGCTTTCTTTTTGTAATATCAAAGCGAATTGCTAGATACTGATATGGTTTTCCTTTCTTATCTAAAAATGGCACAATTGTGCTATCAGCCCAATAAAATGTGCCATCTTTGGCGCGATTTTTGATTTCGCCTTGCCAAACTTCCCCACGGGTAATGGTTGACCAAAGTTCTTTAAAGAAATCCGGGGGATGATAATTTGATTTGAGTAGGCGGTGGTTTTGACCGATCAGTTCTTCTCTAGAATATTGAGAAATTTCGCAGAATTTATCGTTGGCGTAAGTAATATTGCCTAGTCGGTCGGTAATGGCTACTATTGCCGCTCGATCGACAGCTAATTTTTGAAATCCCAGTTCTCGCAGCATTTTATCGAAAGCTTCTGCGGATTTTTTGCGTTCGCTGATATCGTTTCCGATGCTCAAAAATCCAGTAATATTGCCTGCTGTATCTCGCAATGGCGTTACCGACAAGAGTACTGGAAAACGGGAACCATCTTTACGAATATACGACCATTCGCGCTCATCGGTTTGCCCCTGGCGTGCCCGAGTAACCAATACTTCAAATCCTGGCTCGATTGTAATTCCAAGCTCCTGGGATAGTTCTTGCGCTCGTTGTGCAATTTCGTCTTTATCGTGAATAATGGCAGGGGTTGTTTTGTGGATCGTTTCTGCTGCTGTGTATCCCAGCAATCGTTCGGCGGCGGCGTTAAATGTACAAATTGTACCGTCTGCTGTGGTGGAAATAATTGTATAATTAGTGCTATCTAGAATTGCTTGCTGTAGAGAGGCAAGTGCCTGAAGTTTTTCTTCCGTTTTTTCTCGTTCGGTTATTTCTTGTTGTAGCTTTCTGTTAGTAATTTCAACTTGTCTGGTGCGAAGCTTTGCTGTTTGTGCAAAATATATTGCTACTGCCAATGTCCATGCTGTTAGCAAACCGCCTATTAATACTACTGTGGGCAGCGGATTGCGGACTTTTTCTAGTAATGTTGGAGCCAACCATATTTGCATATGTAATTTATTATTATTAAAGGCAATATCTATTTTTTGGCTAGATTTATTGTTTAAATTAATATAATTGGGATTATAACTATAAATTTGTTCTTTACCGTCAAATATGGCAATAGCATATCCATCTAGATGATGTTCTGTTAAAACTTTTTGCATTAATGAATCAACTCGAAATACCCCAAGGATAAACCCCTCATTTTTTTGGCCTTTGAAAATAGGGACATACACTAAAAATCCCTTGCCTTCTTGGACTAGATTGACAATTTTAGTAACAGTTGTTTTCCGGTTTTTTAGAGCGTTTTGTAGTGCTACTCGTCGTCGCGTATCGACACTAAGGTCAAGGTTTTGCGCTGCTTCGTTGCCTGCTAGCGGTACGATCCAGCGAACCCGAAATGAGGTGTCTACCCATTCGATCGCCTGATAGCCTCCGAAATCGTTTATGTAAAATTTGGCATCAGATTCCCACTCGTTTCTGGGTGTCTCTCCTCGCATTTGCCACCGTTCTTTCATCCGTTCCAATGCTTTGATGCGAGTTTCTACCTGTTGTGTAATTTCAGTTTGCAAAAATTTTGATTCAACCTGGATCGACTGTTCGATTTGTTCGTTTTGTTGCGCTATTATAGATTGCCAAATAAAAATAGTTGCTATTGTCATAACAATAACTATATAAATAGGTACCAAATACAGTTTATAGTTGATTTTTTTTGAAGTAAATAGCATATTTAAAACCTAAGTTAAAATTTCTAACGATCGTAGCTTAAGCTTGTTGTAAATGCGTGGCGCTCGTCTGATACAAAGTTTCAAAATTTATCGGGTTTTCTAAATAAGCATAAATATTTGCTGAAAAATAAGTTCGAGGTTGAACATAGCAGTTCCTCCAGCAGTTAGTTCTGAATTAGATGTTCTAAAAATTTACCGAAAATGGTTGAGTAACCCCCATGCAGTGGCGCTGGCGATCGGCTTAGAGAAAAAGTACCCTTGTCCATATTCGCATTGCAGCGCCTGGAGTTGCGCCAGCTGCTCGACTGTTTCTACACCCTCTGCGATCGCATCCATACCCAAACTGTGAGCGAGGGTGACGATCGTTCGCACAATTTCTAAACTGTCGCTATCGACGCCCAGAGATGAGATAAACGAACGGTCGATTTTTAAAGTATCGATCGGCAGTTGGTGGAGACGCGCCAAACAAGAGTAACCGGTGCCAAAGTCATCGATGGAAAGCTGAATGCCTAAATCTTTTAACTGTTGCAACATTCTCTTTTCGGAAACCATATTTCCGGCTAACTTGCTTTCGGTGATTTCCAGTTTCAAACTCCCAGGGTATATGCCAGTTTCCCGCAGAATGCGATCGATTTGCTCGATTAAGTCAAGTTGCGATAACTGGAAGCCAGATAAATTGACGCTCAAAGTCAAGGGAACTTCGGTTGGAAAAGCCTGCTGCCAAACAGATATCTGGCGACAAGCTTCCCGCAGCACATAGCGATCGATCGCGGCAATCAGTCCTGTTTCTTCTGCCAGAGGGATAAACTCGCTTGGGGAGATAATACCTCTCTTGGGGTGCTGCCAGCGTACTAGCGCCTCAAATCCGCTAATGCGACTGCTTTTAAGCGCGACGATCGGCTGATAGTAAACTTGCAACTCGCGACGTTCGATCGCTCGCCGCAAATCTGTTTCCATCTGCAATTGCGCTACAGCACCTGTGTGCCATCCGGGCTCAAATATGGCATAACAAGCTTGTTTGACGCGCTTGCAAGCGTGCATTGCCGTATCGGCAGCTTGCAGGAAATCTTCCGGTCGCCTATATCCTATAGAGCTGAGGGCAATGCCAATACTGGCGCTGATGTAAACTTCGCGTCCATCCAGTAGGAAAGGTAATTGTAGCGCGTCGTAGATAGAATTTGCTATCTCGGTAACTTCCTCCTGTTGCTCTACAGGAGTAAGAATAATGGCAAACTCGTCTAATCCCACTTGCGCCACGAAAAAATTGAGGTTTTGGCTTTTTTCCTGGCAATTGTATGGAAATGTGGATTTTGAATTGTGAGAGAGGCGATCGATTTCTTTTAATTCTCTCAATTCTGTATTCTCCATAGCAGATTTTGATGGAAAATCTGCTTTTTCAAGTTCCAAGTTGTTAACGAGCAGGCACCCAAAATTGCTCAGGCACTCCTCTAAGCGACGAGCTGTGGCAATCAGGAGTCGATCGGCAAGTAGGTGTCCCAGGCTGTATTTGACTATCTGGAAGCGGTTCAGATTCAAAAACAGCACGGCAAATTTGCCATCGGAGACGGGGGAGAATGTTTCTCTGCTACCCTTGTGGCTTCTGGCAATCAAATTTCCCAATCGCTCTAGGAACAAAGCTCGGTTGGGCAGTTTGGTGAGGGCATCGTAAAAGGCATAATAACGCAGTTGTTCTTCCGCTTGTTTGCGATCGCTAATATCGGCGATCGTAGCCACGTAGCCGGTGACTTTTCCATTTGGGTTTGTTTCGGCGATCGCCTGACCCAATACCCAAGTTACAATTCCATCCGGACGCGCAAACCGATACTCGGATTTAAAGCACAAATTTTCTTTGGCTTCCCGATACCATTGGTTGAGAACGCGCTGTCGATCTTCGGGGTGTATCGCTTTTGTCCACCCTTCACCCAAAGCTTCTGCTAGCGTCAGTCCGGTAATTTCGCACCATTGCTCGTTGACGTGCAGGCAGTGACCTTCCGCATCTGTGTAGAAAATGCCGACCGGCGATACTTTTTCCAAAATTTGATAGCGACGTTCGCTCTCTTGTCGCTTTTGCTCTGCTCGTTTGCGATCGGTAATGTCGCGACTGACTGTGGCAATGGCGACAGGCTTATTTGTATCGGGGTCTTCGATCGCAAACGAGTTTTGATAAATTGCGATCGGTGTGTTAGTCTTAAAATGCCTAAAGCGATATTCTCCTTGCCAAGAGCCATTCTGCACGATTTTCGGCCAAATTCTCTTCTGATAATCTACCAGATCTTCGGGCATCAAGTAGTCGAATATTAATGTTTTTTTAACTTCTTCATCTCCATCAATTCCCAGGAGATTTTGACCTGCCTTGTTAACGAATGTCACTTTTCCTTCTAAAGTAGCCAAGCTAATAAAATCATAACTGCTTTGAATAAGCGATATTAAATTTTGCTGTGCTTGCCTTATGAGTTTGCTCTCTGTAATGTCGCGGGTGATGTTCATAACTCCCATAATATCCCCATAAAAATTGCGCCAAGCTACTGAATTGATTTCCAGCCAACGCAATCCACCGCACAACCCCAGGACGCGGAATTGCAATTTTTCTGTTTTCCCTTGACAAACTGATTGGTGTAGTTTTTCAAAGGCCACACAATCTTCTGAATAGATCAAGTTTATGACTGGTTTTCCCAAAACTTCTTCAACGGATTTAGCTTCAATTATTGCTAGAAATTCCGGGTTTACTTCTAGCAGGATGCCATCTCGACTTACGAGCATCAAGCCTTCTGGCTTTTTTTCTATATTTCTTTTATCTGTTATGCTTTTACATAACAGCGAATTAGCTATTTCTTGATTGTTTGGAAAGCTCATAAATTTAATTTACACTTGAGTCGTACCTTTGCATAAAGAAAAAAATTGAGTTTATTTCCTGGAATAGACAACATTTTTAGGTGGATTTAGCACAAATTTTTTCTAAACAAATACTTTACCCTTCAATTATGGATTTGTAAAATTTTTTCTAGGAGTAGACTATTGACTGTGCAATTATCTTGCAACAATCGACGCTTCGCCCGCTCGTTAAGTTGTAATTTATCCTGGTAATCGAACTGAAAATCTTTACCATACACAAAACCACAATTCTCAAGTTTCGCAATAGCAAAAGCTTTCGCCAAATATAGTACATCCATTTCTGGCATCAGATAATAGTGATTGCGTAAAAGCCAGCGACAGCTATCCATATCAATATTCGCCAGTTGATAAAACGCTACGGTCAAAACTTCCTCAATACATTTAGGATTCGGTAAAACAGTAAGAAAGTTTTTCAGAGCAATTAGCATGGCTAGATTTTTTGTTTTGAAAACATCGATTGCTAATTCAATATCGAGTTGATAAATACTGGATGCACACACGATCGCTGCTTTCTCCTTGAGCGCTTTCTGGCTATAGCTTTAAGTTATAATCTAAATGTGAAGATTTTGTGAAGTTAAAATTTATTGATGTTATTGGCAAGAAATACGGAATTTATCGATGATAGCAATAAGTCGCAAACAAGGCTCGTACCGAGTTGCGTTCACAAGGTAGTATGGCAACCGGCTTAGCACTCAGCACTCAAGAAATACCCGTTAATCTTGCCAATTCAAAATATTTCGGATCTGATTAACTAAATCGCGAACTCCAAAAGGCTTAGTGATGACTCCGGCTACGCCCAAGTTGATAAACTGCTTTTGTTCGCTAATTTTTGCTTTGGCAGTTAGTAGAATAGTGGGGATGTGTTTGGTGCGATCGCTTGCTTGCAAATGCCCGAAAGTCGTAGGCCCATCCATATCCGGCATCATCACATCTAAAATAATAGCATCGGGTTGTTCGGCTTCAGCTAAAGCCAATCCCTCGCTACCGCAAGCGGCAGCCAAAACTTCCCAACCTCCTCCCGCTTCCAGAGAAAATTGGATAATTTCTCGCACACCATCTTCATCATCAATGACTAAGATTCGCTTGGTTGTCATAGTTGTTTTCGTCCCTTACTGCAATCGGTAAAGTGAAGTAAAAACAGCTGCCTTCACCTAGAGTACTCTCAACCCAGATCGATCCACCGTGCTGTTGCACAATGCTGCGACAAATCGCTAAACCCAACCCCGTCCCGCCTTTTTTGCGCGAATCGGAGACATCAACCTGGTGAAAGCGCTCGAAAATAGTTTCCAGTTTTTCAGCAGGAATACCCCGTCCGCAATCTTTCACTTGGAATAGTACATTTTGGGGCATAGGGTATGTGTCTATTGAGTATTAACTACTGGCTGTTAACTAATTTTCGTAGTTTGCGTAGAATTTTTGTCCTCTCCAGTCGGTTCAGGACGCGGGCGACTAGCTCTGGCCCTACAATTGGCTTACTCACGTAGTCATCCGCACCGGCTGCAAACACCCGATGTATAGTTTCGGCATCCGTGCGAGCAGATAAAAACAGCACCGGTAAATCGTTCCAGTAAGCATCATTGCGTACAACTTGGCACAAATCGATGCCGTTAAACTCTGGCATTTCTACATCCAGAATGAGCAAATCGGGTGCAGATTGCGCCAAGCCATCCCAAAATTGTTTTGGGTCATCCAGTAGGGTGAGCTGAAATCCCCAAGGTTCCAGTAAGGTACGCAAAAAATCTAGCAACTGAGGGTCATCGTCTACAATCAGCAGTTTTGCTTCCGGTGTAGAGGGTTGTTGCAAGAGTTCGGCTAAAACATCTATTACCTGAGACGGAGATACTGACTTGTGTAAAAAGCCCCGTCCCCCCAAACGAGCGACTTTAACGCGATCGGCTAAATTATCGGTAGCGGTAAATACCAGTACAGGCAGTAGCGGCTGATATTTACTCAGTTCTACTAACAGTTCAAAACCGTTTTCCTGGGTGTCGGGAAAAGAAAGATCCAGCAGCACAGCATCCGGTGGGGCTTGAGCTATTATTTCCCTCGCTTTGGCTAAATTTGTGGCAATTTGTGCCTCTATTCCCCTACCTTTTGCTTCTGAAATTAAAAGCTCGGCTAAATCCGCATCGTCATCAACAATTAACAGTCGCGCCGATGGGAAACTGAGGAAGTTTTGAATTTTTAGTTTTGAATTTTTAGTTAAAAGATTCGTCTGCTTTTCTACTTTTCTGCTCCTCTGTTCCTCTGCTGTTTTATCCTCATCTTGACTGAATTGCAATTCCTGGCGCAGCTGCACAATTAATTTTTGCAGTTGCTGTATTTCGGTCTGCGGCAGGTTTTCTTGATCTTGAAATATTTGTTCGATCGCACGAGAAAGGCTGTCAGCTCGCTCAAAGCCAAAACTGCCTAACGACCCTGCCAATGTGTGAGCTTGCCGCTCTGCTCGGACACGCAATTCTTCTGTGAAATTATTTTCTACCAGAGCAGTTACAGCTTCTTCTATGACCCCAATGCGATCCCTGTATTTATGTTTATTTTTATCCCAAATTTCGGTTAATTTGTTGGCGATTGTTAATGGTTGCTTCTTGGCTGTTAAATAAGATGAAATTTTTTCTCTTTTTCCTCTTGTTTCCTCGGTGCGATCGCCAGCATTTACTTGATAATAAATACCTGCTTTTTCGCTCTTTTCCTCTTTATCCTCTTCTGTTGATTTGAGCCGATATCCCAATCCGTAGATTGTCTCTATTAATTCGGGTGCGCCTGCTTTTTTGAGTTTCGATCGCAAACACTTTATGTGCGCTCTGACGGCATTTTCTGTGGGAGGTTCATCAAAAGACCACAGATGATCTAGTATAGCACTTTGGCTGAAAATGCGGTGATTGTTACGTAAAAATAGCTCCAATAGGCCGTACTCTTTGGCAGTAAGATGCAAGTGCTGACCTGCGTATGTCACCTCGCAGTTGCTGGGGTCAAGACGCAGGGAACCCCACTCCAGTACTGGCAAAGCGATCGCACTGCCTCGTCGCAGCAAAGCTCGCATTCTAGCCAATAACTCTTCCATATTGAAAGGCTTGACAATATAATCATCTGCCCCTGCATCTAATGCCGCGACTTTGCTGGTAATCGCCTCTTGTGCCGTGAGTAGTAAAATGGGCGTGCGATCGCCCTGTTGCCGTCGCCGTTTGCAAAAACTAATACCATCCAGCTTAGGTAGCATTAAATCCAGCAAAATCAAATCGTAGTTTATCGATTCTGCCAACTCCCAAGCCACCTGACCGTCATTAGCAACTTCGACTAAATAATGCTGACTTGTCAGAGCTTTCTCAAGTCCTTCCGCCAGACACTCATCGTCTTCTACCAGCAGAATTCTCACATCAAATTTTCTCGAAATAAGTTATTTTTTTAGATTACAGAATAATTGCTATCAAGGCAACTAACATTTTTGGTTGTAAAGACGTTTCATGAAACGTCTCTACAATGTTCCGGCTCAAATTTCAAAGGGGAGCAATCAACCGGGGTTCCGTATAAATCCGTACATCCGTGCCATCCGTTTTGTGCATCGGGGAGAGCGGACTCATTTGTTTATTTGAGGTATTGCACAAACCAATCATGTGCGACGCGCACCACCTCTTCCAAAGCACCCGGTTCCTCAAATAGATGGGTTGCTCCGGGAACGATTTCCAGTTTCTTTTCCACTTGCAGCTGTGGCAGCGCCTTCTCGTTCATCTCAATTACTTGAGTGTCGTTTCCGCCTACGATTAGCAGCGTCGGTGCTTGCACTTTTGGCAGGGAGGATTCAGCCATATCGGGGCGTCCGCTGCGAGAAACAACCGCGCCAATAGCTTCCGGGAGTTCTGCGGCTGCCACCAATGCGGCACCCGCACCAGTGCTGGCACCGAAGTAACCGATTTTGAGCTTGTGAGTCTCAAGGTTTTGTGCAACCCATTCGGTGGCATCAATTAGCCGTTCCGCTAAAAAGTTGATGTTGAAGCGCAATAGTCGCTTCTGCTTATCTGTTTGTTCTTCATCTGCGGTCAGCAAATCGAACAGTAATGTCGCAAATCCGGCCTGATTTAGCTCTTGTGCAACAGAACGATTGCGAGGACTGTGCCTGCTGCTACCGCTACCGTGGGCAAATAGCACAATCGCACGCGCTCCTTCGGGTACGCTCAAGTTACCTTCTAGATCGACGCGGCCAGATCCTATCCAGATCGATCGCTCTTGAACCTTCAATTCCAAGGTGCTTTCCATAACTAATTCTCAATGTGTGAGGATGATGAGCCATTAATTTTGTTTTGGCTATCTTACTTTTAAATTAAAATCCAAAATAAGGCGCTATTAAACAGCCTATATCAGTTCTCACTTGTCTAAGAAATAGCTTTAAAATTCTTGACAATTATTGATATTTGCTAACAATCCTCTAGCCCAAGGAAGATTTATTTAACTGACCGCTTCGCTGTGTTAATCTTAACAAGTAAGCACTTAACTAATAGCTATGGTAAAAAAACTTACTCCAGAACAAGAATATCTGATTTCGGTTTATCAGGAAAAATGGGAACGAATTGCCCTTTCTATTAAGCCAATAGATAGAATAAAAGCAACAATAGCGCTGGAGAACGCTTATCGTTTAATTCGTAATAAAAAACCAAAACCAAAAATTATTTTTTTTGATAGCCCTTTCGCAGCTTTGAGTTATATCGCGTCATTTATAGGCGAGCAATTGAAAAATACAACAACAGAAGAATTTGATTCAAGTTTCTGGTCGAGTAGTCTTGCCATCAGAGATAACAGTGAATTGAATTTATGGGAGAAACTGGAAACAAAACTGTGGGCTTTATATTGGAAAGACCCTTATAACACGCAAGCAGAAAAAGTTTCTTGGAGAAGTTATCTGTGGCAGCAACTGAAGGAACAAATAGGAGATGAACTGTGCGAAGAACTGGAAATATTGTTGGTCGAACAAACAGAACGTCGAGTTTGGGAGCAAGTGGAAGAACATCTGGTGCGAAAAATGATAGAATATATGGGAAGCAAACTAAAAAAAATCTTTCAAGCAAATATCGATTTAGAAGTTGAAGTGCCTTTATATAGTTTAGAAGATGCAGCCGATCGAATGCTGTCTGGATTAATTCACAATCACTTTTATCACGGTGCTATGCGTCTGTGGAATTTGAATTCGTGGAACAGTCGGGCTGCTTTTGTTGATTTTTGTTTTTCCGCATTGAACTGCGATGGCGATCGAGAAAAATGGCTTCTATTTCAATCGCTAGTTAAAGAATGTAACTGGGTGTTTCCATTAGAAAATCTTTTTCTAGTGTGCGATCGCCCCCGCATTCTTTCCTTCGATAATCAACAACGCCTGCACGCCGAAGGTTCAGCTGCTATTCAATATGCCGATGGTTTCAGCATCTACGCTTATCATGGTATTATCTTACCTGAAGAATACGGCAAAGTGCATCCGGATCGATGGCAAGCTGAATGGCTTTTATCTGAGAAAAATGCTGAGTTGAGGCGAGTGCTAATTCAGGGAATTGGATATGCGAGAATTTGTCAGGAATTGCAACCAGTAGAATTAGACAATTGGCAAGAATATACATTGTTAAAAATTGATAATGATGTAGATATAGAGCAAATTTATATGTTAAAAATGACTTGTCCGAGTACGGGATACATTCACGCTTTGCGAGTACCGCCGAATATGCGATCGGCAAGAGAAGCGATTAAATGGGTGAATTGGGGAATAGACCCACAAGAGTTTTCTATACAAACTTGAAAAAGAGAAGCTTCAAGGGAAAATGTCATACTTTATTGGATAGGAGATTAAATTATGGCAAAAAATAGCGATCGACCAAGAGATTTCGATGCTGTATTGGGAGGACAGACTCCACCACCAGTGGGAGGTGTAGTTTTGGGAGGAATGGAAGGATTGCGCCGACGTTTCGCTGCTTCTATTGTCGAAGAACGAGTAGCAGCTCTTTCTGATGCGCTCAATTATGGAGATGCAGGCATAGATTTGTTAGTAGAGGCAATGAACGAGCGAGAAATAATCGTTAGAGTTACTGCTTATAAACTTTTGCAAAATGTATCTGCTGCTAAAGCTAAAAAAGCGATCGCCAGAGGGATACCCTTAAACATAGGCGACAGGATTTACAGCGTTTACAAGTCAGATATTTCTTACGGCGATGATTGGTATTATATCACAGATTCAATTAATCAATATTACCAGAAAGAATATCCGCTTTACAAGCCAGGTATCGATCGCAGTGATAAAAATTTATACTACATCACGAATCCAGAAGATGGAATGTTTAAATATTACGATGACTGCGAACCAAAATTAATCTCGCGTCATCTTTTCAAAGAAAGTGCCGAAGCTGAAGCTGTACTATTTCATGCAGTGAGAATGCTGGAAGTGAATATTTCCGATATTTGGCGAGACTATCCCAACCCTATTGAGAATTTTAATATTAATGAATGGTGTGCAGCTAATAACGTTCCTTTAACCTGCCAAGATGACGAGGAAGAATTTCAATTTGAAACAAGAGTTTTACAAACGCTACAAAATGAGAAAAACTTGGAATTACTTGGACAACTTTGGGAATTGATTGGCTTTAATCGTCGGTTGGCTTTTGTCCATGAAGATATCATCAACAAAAAAGCGTATTTACAACCTCAAGGAAATCTCTGATGATAGCGATCGCAGCTAATGATAAACTTATGCAGTATGGCTGAGAGAATTACGCGATGGCAGAAAATTCTAATCAACCAAAAAACTTCGATGCCGTTTTGGGAGGACAAACTCCACCGCCAGTGGGAGGCGTAGTTTTAGGAGGAATAGAAGGATGGCGGCGACGTTTTGCCACTCCCATTGTCGAGCAAAGAATAGCAGTTCTTTTGGATGCGCTCAAATATGGAGATGCAGGTATAAATTTATTGATAGAAGCAATGAACGATGAGGCGCTGCTTGTTAGAGCTAATGCTTATAAATTATTGCAAGGTTTATCTTCTGCCAAAGCTCAACAAGCCATTGCCAAAGGGGTTTTGTTGAATGAAGGCGATCGCCTTTACAGCGTTTACCAATCAGCAATCTATTACGGAGACGACTGGTACTACATCAATGATTATATAAGTGAATTCTATGCAGACGATCGTTACCTCGATCCTCAATTCGTATCACGCCATTTTTTGAGAGAAACTGCTGAAGTGGAAGCAGAACTGTTCCATAAAGTGAGATTGTTGGAAATAGATGTTTCTGGATTATACAGGGAAAAGTGGTCTGGCAATAATATTGACAATTTCGATCTCAATCAATGGTGTGTAACCAAAAATTTATCTTTCTTTTGTCAAGCTAATGAAGAGCGTGAAACTTGTCTAGAAAGATTGATTAACACTCTTGAAGAGAGCAAAAAAAAAGAATTACTGTTAAAGTTATGGGATGATTTGGGAAAAAATGCAAACATCGATATAAATGAGTGGTGTGCAGAGACTCGAGTCACTTTAGTCCGGCAAGAGGACGAGCAAGAATGGCAATTTGAAAATAGAGTGTTTCAAAAGTTTCAAAATGACAAAAACTCAGAAATACTTAATGAACTTTGGCAATGGATTGGTTTTGGTCGTCGGCTTGCCTTCGTCCACGAAGAGATTTTCAGCCACAAAGCGTATTTCAAACATCAAGGAAATCTATAATGCTAGGACTCAGTATTACAGCAATTGGAATGCGATCGCACGCCGAGTGCCTAGAAATTTTTGAGAAACTCCGCGAACGGATGAAGCTGGATTATTTAGAATTAGCAATAGGCAGCACTTGCTCTGTGGATTTTGATTACTCAGGAATACCGCTGATTTTGCACGATTCCTGCCTTTACAAAGACGGTGTGCGATCGCGCCTTAGTTTGTTGCATCAGAAAACCTGGAAAACTTACTCAGATTTCATCGCCAATCATGATGTTCGCGCCGTCTCAATTCATCCGCCGCTTCAGCGCGAATGCAGCAGACAAGAGTTAGAAACTGCTTTATCCCAACTTGAAAAAACTTTGCAAGTTCCCGTTTATGTAGAAGTTATGCCGTCTCCAGAATATTGGTGTTCGAGTTGGGAAACTCTAGTCGATCGTCCCTTGTTGGTAGATGTTTCTCATGTGCTAATCTGGTTTGCAGGCGACCGAGAACTCACAAAACAAACTTGCTTGTCAATGCTAAACTCAAAAGAAGTAGGAGAGATTCACTTGAGCCACAACAACGGACGCAATGACGCTCACGATCTCATACCTCCAGATGTTTGGTTTACCGATTTGATTGAAAACTGGAACGAAAATTATTTTGTGACATTTGAAAGTCTTTCTGTTGAGCATTCGCAATATGAAAGATTAGATAAACGCAAAACAATAAAAATAGCTGTTGACTAACAACTTACATCACGAGTCAGAGCCTCTATATTATTGTGACCGGCTTCAACCTGCGAACGAGTTAAATTTTCAACGCGATCGAGCAAAACTACTTGCATTCCCAAGACTGACTGGCTCATATTTGTATTGAGAGTCAGAAAAGTTCGATCGCAAACCTCTACCGATGGCAATAATTATGTTTGAATCAGGACAGATACTGCAAGAAAGATACCAATTACAAGAGCAGCTCGGACATACTGGTGCAGGTAGGCACACTTGGCTAGCTCTCGATCTCCATTCTCCACCACCGCACGAACAAGCGATCGTCAAATTACTGGCGTTCAGTCCCCAGATGCAGTGGGAAGAACTGAAATTATTTGAACGGGAAGCCAAAATCTTACAAAATCTCAATCATCCTTGCATTCCTCGCTACCGCGATTATTTTTCATTGGATAGACAAGCAGGTGGAGGTTTACCTTGGTTTGCTTTGGTACAGGACTACATTCCCGGCGTTACGTTGCAAACACTTTTGGATAAGCGACACACTTTTTCGGAAGATGAAGTACGCCAAATTGCCGCAGAAGTTCTGGATATTCTCATTTATCTGCACGAATTGAATCCGCCCGTGTTGCACCGAGACATTAAGCCCAGCAACTTAATTTTGGCAGAAAACAAACAAGTTTATTTAGTTGATTTTGGTGCTGTGCAAGAAAAAGCCGCAGTGACGGGAATGACATTTACCGTTGTGGGAACTTGCGGTTATACGCCGATCGAGCAATTTTGGGGACGTTCTGTTCCCGCTTCGGATCTTTATGCTTTGGGTGCGACATTAATACACCTTTTGACTGGGACAGTTCCTACCGATTTACCCCATCAGGATTCGCGCATTCAGTTTGCCGATCGCGTTAATATAACTCCTAGCTTTGGGCGTTGGATTCATAAACTCACAGAACCGGCAGTGGAAAAACGCTTCCCATTCGCCCGCGAAGCTTTGCAAACACTTGCATCCGGGTTAGTTCCCGTTAATCCTCACAAAATCCGCCAGCCAAGAGAAACTTTGCAACGGCGCGAAAGTAGCGCCAAATTGGCTAAATCCAGTCAAGTGCGGGCAAACGCGATCGTTTTATCTGGCGGATTGGGATTAATTTTATTGGGAGGTTGCTTTACGATCGGCATCATGACTACCCTGTTCTTCGGCTATTCCGGCATCAGTGCTGCCATTCTCAACGCCCCAGCCGTGAAAATTTTTATCTTCACCCTCTACGTGCTTGCCTTCGCCTGTTTTGGCGGTGCAGCATCCCTAATCACGATTGCCTTGGGCGGTTTCCTAAAAATAATCAAGGATAGAAGAAATTAGAGCTTTTAATCTTGAGATTAATTAACATTTGGGCAAAGTGCGATCGCAAATGCTACTTTTGTGGCAAACATAGTAGTTAATTGTGTTTGCCTACGACAGGAAGAGCGGTACACCTACAGCACGCTAAGTCAACGCAGCGAGTATCATTATGAGCAACTTCCCTGATTTTTCTAGCCACGGCTATCAAATTGAACGAGAACTCGGCCACAATCGCGCCTGCGGTCGAGTCACGTACCTAGCGATCGATACAAAAACACATTTGCCGGTAGTCATAAAACAGTTTCAGTTTGCCCAATTCAATGCGAGTTGGTCGGACTACGACTCTGTGAATCGAGAAATTCAAATGCTGCGGCAACTGAATCATCCCAGCATTCCACGTTATCTCGATTCCTTCCAAACCACAGCGGGCTTTTGCTTGGTGCAGGAATACAAACAAGCGCCTTCTTTGGCGCATTCGGGTTTCTTTAATGTGGAAGAAATCAAGCAGATTGCTGCTGCTGTTTTGGAGGTTTTAATTTACCTGCAACAGCAAATCCCGGCGGTGATTCATCGCGACATTAAACCAGAAAATATTTTAGTCGATCGCAGTTACGATCGCGATCGCCTCAACGTTTACCTCGTCGATTTTGGCTTCGCCCGCAGCGGTAGCGGAGAAGTTGCCCTCAGCAGCGCAGTCAAAGGCACCTTGGGATTTATGCCCCCAGAACAGCTATTCAACCGCCAGCTGACAGAAGCCTCTGACCTCTACAGTTTGGGTGCTACCCTAATTTGCTTACTGACAAATACAAAATCAACAGAAATCGGCAACTTAATCGACGAAACTTACACCATCAACTTCAAACATCTGCTACCAAATCTAAGTCAGCAATTTATTAAATGGCTGGAAAAAATGGTAGCACCCAACCTCAAAAACCGATTTGCCAATGCCGCTGCTGCTTTGGTATCACTTCGACCGATCGATGTTGTCCGCAACAACACAACAGCAAGTTTGGCAAGTGCCGGCAAACCAAGTCGGGGAAAAACTTCGATCCATTTGACTATGTTCGCTTGCTTCCTCACCTTATGCAGCTCGAGCTTGCTAATGTTCACTTTATCTAATCATAAAAAGTTGGCAATTCCTCAAGATGGCTTCCGCCAGTTGCTGGTGACTAATGAATGTTTCCGGTGCGAACTAACTGGTGCTGACTTGAAACAAATTAACTTAAGCAATGCGAAGCTGGCATATGCCAAGTTAGACGGTGCCAACTTAACTGGTGCCAATCTCAGGTATGCTTATTTAGAGGGTGCCAATTTAGGAGATGCGAAATTAGCATACGCGAATTTAGGCGGCGCGAAGCTATCTTATGCTAATTTAGGCGGTGCGAATTTAATCGGTACCAAGCTATCTTATGCCAACTTGGAAGGTGCCAATTTATTAGGTGCAAAGTTAATCGGCGGTAAGCTTGGTTATGCCAATTTAGTCAGTACCAATTTAAGTAATGCCAATCTCACCGGTGCTTACCTATGGCGTGCCAAACTAGGCTATTCCTACTTAAATAATGCGAACTTGGAACGTGCCAAGTTAGAAGGTGCCCAACTGAACGATGCTAAACTTGAGGGTGCGGACTTGGCTGCTGCGGACTTAAGCGATGCCAATTTAGAACGTGCCGATTTAAGAGGTGCGGACTTGGAAAATGCCAACCTAGAGGGAGCAATTTTGGAAGAAACTAAGCTGTGGGGTGCTTATTTGGAAGGTGCCAATTTAGCTAATGCCGATCTTAATAATGCCGACCTCAGATCTGCTAATTTAAGCGGTGCTAATTTAAGTGGTGCTTATCTGCGCGGTGCTAATCTCCGAGGTGCCAATTTAATCGGTGCCAATCTCCAAGACGCTTATCTGGCAGATGCTAATTTGAAGGGTGCAACAATGCCCGATGGATCGGTTCATAAATAAATGGGGTTTCTCGATCGCTTATACCAAAATGAGCGGGTTATGAAACCCGCTCTTACTATTATAAATATGTGCGAAATTATGAGAGGAGGAAATATTAGATGATTTCGCTGAATAGGGGTGCAATTTTTTGTGCGATCGCATTTTGGGGAAATGAAAGTGCGATCGCACTCTGAAAGATTGAATTTGGCTCAATCTTTGAATATAATAGATTTAAGTTATAAAATTTACAGCCATAAGATTGATTTGAGCTAGCGCAGTAATAGGTAAACCATAGTATGAAGCTTTATAATTTCATCTCGGCTCAAATTCCTGACGAATTTTTTTGGCTGAATGAGCCAAAAACATATTTTTTAGATCGAGGTATTCATTTAATTACTAAATCAAAAACTGATTTTTGGCAAAGAACCCATTATGGCTTCAGGCGAGATGACGGTCACTGTTTATTAACCAATATTAAAGAGGATTTTTCCTTAAAAACGCGAGTTCAGTTTAACCCAAAATCGCAATACGACCAGTGCGGAATTATTGCCAGAATAGACAGTGAAAATTGGATAAAATGTTCAATTGAGTACGAAGATGATAAAATTAGTCGCCTTGGCTCAGTTGTCACAAATTATGGTTTTTCAGATTGGGCAACACAAGACATATCTTCCGATGTCAAGTCAGCGATGTATCGGCTTAGTAAGCGGGGTCAGGACTTTCTGCTTGAGTATTCACTGGATGGGAAAAAATGGCAACAAATGAGAATTGCTCACCTCCATGACTTTAAAGATTCTATCGATGTGGGAGTCTATGCGTGCAGTCCTATTGGTGAAGAATTTCAATGCAAATTTGACTTCATTGAAATTGACAAAAATAATTGGCATTATCAAGAAGCTAACGATTAAATGAGAGTGGTATAATTTCCGATTTGCTAAGTTAATTCTATCGCAACAAAATGAGGGCGATACGCGATACGCGCTGTCGCGCAGGAAAAGCGATCGCATACAGCACCCCACGCCAACGTCCTTTTCACAAGAGCAAACATCAAACGACCTTTCGCCTTTCGCCTTGACTTTTCAAGCCACAGATAGCGGCTGCTGCGGAATAGTTCTCGGTTGTGGCAGTGGTTTTCCTTCTGCTTCAAACCACTCAATTAAGGAAGCAATAACCTCTTGTCCATGCCTTGCAGCTTCTTCATAAGTTTGTCCATCTGTGCAAGGCTGCATCACCAACCCAACAAACTCTGGCAGAAACACCACAAAACAACCATCCTCATCCGACCATTGAATCACCATACTGTAGAGTGAGTTCATTCCTCAGAATCCTCCATTTCTTCTAGTTCTTTTCTTGCCGCATTCACCTGCTTTTCTAAATATAATGGGGCATCATCCCCATCTTTTCGAGCAATGACAATTGGCTGACTTAATAAGGGATGACTCCACACTTCATGACTACCCTTACCTTGTCGATAAGTAAATCCTGCATCCAAAAGTAACTTTTTCAGTTCTCTAATTTTTTTTGGCATCTATTTTCATTTGAACTGCCACTACTAAAGCCATTTTTAAATAGTTGTTAACCAGGGTAACATACAAAGTGAGGATATACTGCGATCGCATATAGCAAAAGGTATCTTGAATCAATTTGCTAATGGAGATTACCACATTGATTCAAGATTTAACACAAATCCTGGTAAAACATCTTCTCCAGATAAACTAACAGGAAATTCCAAAATTTCCACTTCTTGATCTTGGCGATAAATTTCTACTCGCCGCGAAGCTCGAACAATCAACCACCCCAAACGAGTAGCATTATCCATATACTCCTGCATTTTTTGTTGAGTTGCACTTAAACTGTCACTTGGCGAAAGTAATTCAACTACAAAATCAGGACAAAGGGGAAGAAATTTCTGCTGTTGTTCCGACGTTAAAGCATTCCAACGTTCTAAAGGTATCCAAGCTGCATCGGGAGAACGATCGGCACCATTTGGTAATTTAAAACCTGTGGAAGAGTCGAAAACCATACCGAGTTTACTTTGGTCGTTCCAAATCCAAACTTGTGCAGTTAGTCCAGCATTGCGGTTTCCCGTCTCTCCTCCTGTTGGTGGCATAATAATTAATTCTCCATTAGCATTGCGTTCAAATCTTAAATCGCGGTTATCCTGACATAGCTGGAAAAATTGCTCGTCTGTCAGTTTAATTATGGAATTGAAATTGACGGTTAAAGCATTCATATCAAAATTAACAACGTGAAAGTTTGCTGATTTTTGAATTTAAATCGTTAATCTTTCTGATGTTCAACATAAGAGCGCAGAACAGCATTCATCAAAGATTGATAACCTTTTCCTTGGCTTTTAAACCAATCTAACACATCGCTATCAACCCTGAGAGAAATAGCTTTTTTGGTGATGGGTTTTACCAGTTTGGCTTTTGACCAGAAATTCGCATCTAACTCAGGAATATCAGATGTATCAATGGCATCTTCTGGGATGTTTTGTAATTCTTCAAGTCGTTTTGGCGAGATACTCATAGTAGGTTTTTATTTCTTGTCGAGTGGCTTTTCTGGCAGAGATGATGCGGATAACTCCATTTCTTTCAGTATGCGCTACTGTGACGATAACGACACCCTGTATTGCGCCGATACTTATTTCTCGGATTTCTCCGTAGTCGAAACGCTCATCAATGGCGGTAAATACGATTCCGTCAAAGATTTCTTGAGCTTCTTCAAAACTAATGCCATGTTTCCTCAGATTTTGGGCGTTTTTGTCTTCATCCCATTCAAACAGCATGAATAAGTAGATACAAAATGTATCTACTTATAAGATAGCATAAACCTGATAGCTGCGATCGCGCAGGCTTCGCCAACCCACTTTGCCGAAAATAAGAGTGCGATCGCCTACAGCAGGCTACGCCAACGCATATAGGTCTAGTTCTCAATAGTGGGATGGGGCGATACGCGCTACGCGCAGGCTACGCCAACGCATCCCGCACCCTACGCCAACCCACTTTTCACAAGAACAAACATCAAACAACCTTTGCTTCAGGTATCGCACGACCTAACTCTTGTGCAGTTTCAATCCATTCTTGCATGATAACTTGTACATTTTGCAGCGCTTCCTGATAGGTTTCTCCATCAGCAGCACATCCTGGTAATTCTGGGACTTCGGCAATAAATGCCTCGTCTTTATTACTCCAGTAAAGAATTATTTCATAGTAGCGCATAATCTATATTCCATGCTATTATTTTTATGCTACTTTTTTACTTTAATCCAAATATTATTAATTTAACAATTTGTATAAGCTTAGTATAAGCAAAGCGAACAAATTCAATTTACTATTGTAACTATATGCCTAAAAATCAGGAAAAAAGAATTATAGTTTTTATTTGGCTAGGTAATTTCTTACTTATTTGGTATTTAATTTCTTTACATTTTTATTGGTTACCCCTACAAAGCATTGACTCAACGGAACTGACTCAAAAGGAACGCCTTGAACTAAGAAATCCAGTTCGTACAACTGCTGTTCAAGCTATAGGCGTGTTGATTCAATTTATAGGTGGGGCAGCAGTATTATTTACCTTTTACTTTACACAAAAAAATCTTAAGATTACACAGAAAAATCTTAAGATTGCTGAAAAAAACCTCCAAGCTACACAAGATAAACAAATTACTGAGCGTTTCACAAAAGCAATTGAACAACTTGGAAGCCAAGAACTATCTATGTGTTTAGGTGGAATATATGCTCTTGAAAGGATTGCTGAAGAGTCAGAAAGAGATAGTTGGCCTATTATGGAAGTTTTGGCTGCTTATGTTTGCTCCAAAGCTAAATATAGGAATAAAGGAAATAATATTCCTGCTATTCAAGCAATTTTAGATATTTTTAACAGATATAATAAACGCTACCGTAAGTATGAGGGGAAATACCTTAATTTGAAAAAAGTAAATCTTAGCAAAGATTTATTTGATGGAGTGGATTTCTATGGGCTTAATCTTAGTAATGCAGATTTCACAGATGCCAATTTAAGTAAAAGGCAGTTCATCCGTACAAATTTTATGTTTACCAATTTCACTAAGGCAGACCTTAGTAAAACCAAGTTTGAAGAAGTCAATTTTACTAACGCTAATCTTAGCGGGGCAAATTTAGAAAAGGCAGAGTTTAAAGAAGTCAATTTTACTAATGCTAATATTAGCGGCGCAAATTTAGAAAAGGCAGAATTTACAAATGTTAATTTCCAAAATGCAAACTTTAGTAATGCAAATCTAGTGGGAATGAAGCTATACTACGATCGAGCAGATTTTAGTGGTGCAAACTTTACTGATACCAAAATTGCTGACGTGGATAAATATACTAAGCAAATATATTTAACGACGCAAATTTGCCAAGCAGATTTTAAGAACACAGTCCTCAATAGAACAGATTTTCGTGGAGTAAATCTTATACGTGCTGATTTTAGAGGAGCAAAGCTCGAAAGGACAGACTTTAGAAATGCGATTCTCGATAATGCAAACTTTGAAAATGTTATTTTTGCCGGATCATACCTGCAAAATGTAAGCTTACGTGATGCAAATCTTAGTGGTGCAAACCTTCGCGGTGCCTATTTCATAAATGCAGATTTTGAAAACACAAACTTTAGTGAAGCAGACCTTGCAAACGCAGACTTTACAGGAGCAAAAAATCTTACTCAACAGCAAATTAAAGCTGCTAGATCTTGGAAAGAGGCCAAATTCGATTTTATGGTAAGCTGAGAGAGGAAATAGAAATACCTGCGGACAGTTTCTCTCATCCAATTCAAAATTAGCAATTTGCCATAATTATAAGTAAAGTAATCTTCACTATTAAAGTGAGGGAAACCGAACTCAACACTTTTTTATTGAGCCTACTATATATAATAGTTCCTCCAACTAGGTAAAGTATGCTAGGCTCAATAAGTAAATATATTGGTGTCGATTCAAAAATATTCGCGCAAACAGGAGCTTTTGATGCAATTCTTGATGTGGATTCAAAGCTATTTATCGATCCACATCTGCTTAAGTCAACTCAAGCTCCTGAGTTGAGTGGATCTTATGGAAAGTTTTGCAAGAGATTTGAGCATATTCTTAAATTATTAGCTAATTCCCGGCACATTAATGATGTTTTATGGAAAGAAGCTGACCGCAAGTTTACCTTTAGTGAAGTTCAAGGTTTGTGCATAGGTTACTGTTTATCAGGTACTTCTGGTAGTGGAATGGGAGTTGGCATAAGAACTAATACGCTAAATTTAGCTAAACAAATAGTTGATTTAGGTATCAATGATCCTGAAATATTTGAACTGATGGGTCTCTTTCAAGATGGCATAGGAGCAGATCGCATCAGCGATATGGTTGGCAGAATAATAGTGGATGACCTATTGGAATATTCTCGCCGCATCTTTTCTAACTTTGGACTAAGGATGCAAAAAACAGTTTTTGAAGGTCGAGTATATGAAGGAATTGTTAACCCAGTTAAGCCACATAATAATTCTCCTTTAATACTTTTACCAAAAGATATTTTGCGTGATGAACCAGTTGCATATTGTTGGGAAAACGCAGATAAAATTTTCACAACAAACAAGCAATTGAGGCAAAACCTTAACGCTGCTATCGGAAAGACTTGGAAAGAAGTAATAAGACGATTCAATAAAAAGAATTTGCGAGAGTTATTATTAGAAGATCCAGAGCTATTAAAAGATTTAATTGAAAATTATAAAAACAAACCATTTCAATCCTATAACTTTGATGCCGATATTAACGGCGAGATTGTCTGGTATGAAAAATCACAATATTACGTTCAAAATTATCCGCTTGAATCGATTTGTGATAAAAATTTAAAACCAGAAAATTTATTATCCAGCGTACTTTTAATATGCCAAAAGTTTAAAGATTTGATTGAAAAGTATGGTCTTTCTGAATTTTTCTACATAAAAAATTCTAAAGAAACTAGAAAAGAAAGTGCAGCCCAAAAATTGTTTTACGGAATTGCCTATGGCTATTCCTTAGACAGTAATTTAGTTTTAAATTTACAAAATAATACAGGCAGATTAGCTATAGAGTTTCAAACAAAACCAGGCAGAAAAAAGGTTTTAGTAGAAACAAAGCTTACTACAAACTCACGTAATATAAACTGGTTTAAAACCCAGATAGCAGACTTACAACAGGATGATGCCAATTATTGCAGAGTTTACATTTTTATTGATATTTTAGGAGGTTCAAGAGAAAGCTTTAAGGCGTTACAGGTAACACTAAGCAAAATATTGCCTGACCAAAAGAAACCTGAAGTTATATTTATAAATGCAAGACCAAAATATACCCGATAACCTCAATATTTGGGCAGGCATTTTGCCTGCCCCACAACTACTACTATTCTACCCCTTCAATCCGATCCTCGACCTCCTGATACAACTCTCTCAACATTTGCAAATTACTCTCACTCGTCTCCCAATAACCGCGACCGTTTACTTCCAACAAAGTGGAAACAACTTTGCGGAAAGAATGAGGATTCAGATTCATCAAGCGATTCCGCATTTCCTCATCTTTGATAAACGTGCTGTTAGTATCCTCGTAAATCCAGTTATCGACAGCGCCAGCGGTTGCACTCCAACCCATCGTATTTACTAACCGTTTGGAGAGTTCGCGCACGCCTTCGTAACCGTGGGATAGCATACCTTCGTACCACTTGGGATTGAGTAGTTTGGTACGCGCATCTAAACGGACGGTTTCTGATAGCGTCCGTACTTGTGCGTTGGCGGTGGTGGTATCAGCAATATAGGATGCTGGGGTTTTGCCATCGCCGCGCAAGTTGGCTACGACTTTGGTGGGATCTGAATCGAAGTAGTGGGAAACATCGGTTAAGCTGATCTCGGAAGAATCGAGATTTTGGAATGTGACATCGGCAGATTTTAGTGCAGTTTCAAAAATCTTGCGCGACTGTTCCATCGTACCGGGACTATCGGATGTGAAAGCAAAGGATTTGCGAGTTAAGTACATTTCTTGTAACTCTTTTTCGCTTTCCCAAGTGCTGTTCTCTACTGCCAGGTTGATGTTAGAAGAATAGGAACCGGAAGCGTTAGAAAATACGCGAGTAGCAGCTTGCCGCAAGTTAATTCCCATTTCGGCAGCTTGTGCTAGTGCGTGTTTGCGAACGTAGTTCATTTCTAATGGTTCGTCTGCTTCCGCTGCCATCTTCACAGCTTGGTCGAGTAAGTTCATTTGGTTGATGAACAAATCGCGGAATACTCCGGAACAGTTAATGACAACATCAATCCGAGGACGACCTAATTCTGCTAAAGAAATTAGTTCGAGTTTGTTGACTCGTCCCAAAGCATCGGGTACTGGTTTTACTCCCACCATCCACATAATTTGGGCGAGGGATTCCCCGTAGGTTTTGATGTTGTCTGTTCCCCAGAGAACGCAAGCGATCGTCTCTGGCCAATTTCCAGTTTCTGCACGTTGCCGATCGAGCAATCTATCTACTACAATTTTCGCAGATTTCACCGCCGCCGCTGTGGGAATTGATTGCGGATCTAAAGCGTGAATGTTCTTACCAGTTGGCAATACATCCGGGTTGCGAATCGGGTCGCCACCCGGCCCAGGTAGAACATATTCGCCTTCCAAAGCTTTCAGCAATCCACCCAATTCGTTATCCGCACAAACTTGTTTCAGGCAGAATTCCAAATATTCAAACAGCGGTTTGATCGCTTCTGGATCGACTTTGGTGTAACCTGCTTTGTGCAATGCTTCGATCCAAGGTTCCTTCTTACCCATATTGAAGAAGTTGAGCTTGGAAACGAGGGAAACGCGACCGTCTGCATCGGTTTGTTCTTTCACCAAAGCGCTAACAGCGGCGCGGGTAGCTTGGGTGATGTCTTGCAATAGTTGCACATCTGACAAAACACCCTTGTCGTTGTTGCTGTAAATTTCGTCGATATTGCGATCGATACTATTGGCGATAATGCGAGGTAAACTCAGAATCTCTTCTTCTGCGCGATCGAGATTGGCAATATTCACCAAAGTTGCGATCGCTTCCTCTGCACTCGGAGGTTTCCCAATCACGTGCAAACCGCAAGGTAACAACCGCGATTCAATTTCCATCAACCGCCGATACACCAAACCGATCAGAGTATCCCGTTCCTCCGCAGTTAAATCTTTGGCATCTTTTTCCGGCAAATCGATATCTTTATCCAGATTCACCATCCGGCATTTATCCATGATGGTGTTCACAATCGGAATGCCGCGTCCGGTATCTTTCAAAGTTTGATAAGAGGCGATCAATTCGCTCAATTCTTGCAAACCTTTGTAAAGTCCGGCATTCTCTGCTGGTGGTGTCAGATAGCTGATCGTTTCCGCGTAGCTGCGACGCTTGGCGATCGTCGCTTCGCTGGGATTATTCGCCGCATAATAATAGATGTTGGGAATCTTGCCAATGAGAGAATCTGGATAGCATTCCCCAGACATTCCCATCTGCTTTCCTGGCATGAATTCCAACGAACCGTGAGTGCCGAAGTGCAGCACTGCATCCGCTTTCCAAATGCGTTCCAAATAAGTGTAGTAAGCGGCGAAACCGTGGTGCGGACTGGCAGAACGGGAGAACAGCAATCGCATCGGGTCGCCTTCATAACCGAATGTCGGTTGCACGCCGATAAACACATTGCCGAACTGTTTGCCGTAAATTAATAAGTTCTGTCCGTCGCTGTTCAGATGTCCGGGCGGTGGTCCCCAATTTTCTTCCAAACGTACTGAGTAGGGAGTTAATTCCTCATACTCAGGTACTGACATTTTGTAAGCGATATTTAATTCTGGGGTGCTGTATTGTGCTTGGGCATCGTGGATGACTTCCTGCATCAATTTTTCGGCTGATTCTGGCAATTCCGGTACATCGTAGCCGTTATTTTTGAGGGCTTTCATCACCTCGTAAATTGAGCCGAAAACATCGAGATAGGCAGCAGTTCCGACGTTGCCTTTATCGGGTGGGAAGCTGAAAACTGTGATCGCAACTTTCTTTTCCAATTTCGGTTTGCGACGCAAGTTAGCCCATTTGAGGGCGCGTTGGGCGATCGCTTCGATGCGGTCTTGCAGGGCGATCGCTTTCCCGGTTGCACCATCTCTTCCGGATAGTATAATCGGTTCGATCGCGCCATCCAATTCCGGAATTGCGATCTGCAAAGCTACTTGAATCGGGTGCAATCCCAAATCGCTATCTTGCCATTCTTCGGTTGTTTGGAACACCAAAGGTAAGGCAACCATGTAAGGACGATTCAAGCGTTTGAGCGAATCAATTGCTTTCGGATGGTCTTGTCTTGCTGGGCCACCCACCAAGGCGAAACCTGTCAGTGAAACTACGGTATCTACCAAAGCAGTCTTGGTAGTTGCATTGTAGAAATACGTATCCACCGGTTTGGCGAAATCCAACCCACCTGCAAACACAGAAATTACCCGTGCGCCCATCGCTTCCAATTCCTGCACCATCGCCACATAATGTGCATCATCGCGGGTGACGAGGTGGGTGCGCTGCAACACCAAACCAACGCAGGGTGCTAAGGGATCTTTGAGATCGGCGGGAATATCGTTGCGGCTGTTATACCAGTTAAAGTATTCCTTGACATCCTCAAACATTGTCGGTGCTAAGGGATGCCAGATGCCCATGTCCGGATAGGTGACGGGATCTTGGAATTGGACTTTCTGTTGTCCCTTGAGAACGTATTTGTCTGCTAGCATCAGCAGGAAGTTTTCCAGGTTCTCGGAGGAACCGCCCAACCAGTACTGGAAGCTGAGCATGAAGTTGCGGGCATCCTGCGCTTTGTCCATTGGCAGGTATTTCAGGACTTTGGGCAGGGTTTGCAGCAGTTTCAGCATTCCGTCTTGGAAACCGGAACCGGATTTTTCCTTGCGTTTCCGCATGAATTGGGCGATCGCACTTTTCGATTGGCCCAGCTGCGCCATCGAGAAGCTGCCCATTTTGTTCAGCCGCATCACCTGGGGCATGGAGGGGAAGACAACGGCGACATCCAGCTTGTCCCGGTGCGGTTCCACTGCGGCTACGACCTTTTCCGCTAAGTCCTCAATGAATATCAGCGAAGCAATAAAAACATCGGCAGAGGCGACATCCCGCTTGAAGTCGTCGTAGTTGTCGCGATCGCGCAGTTCTTCGATCAAATAGCCGCTGATTTCGATCGCTAAATTCGGGTTGTTTTCGTTTATCGAGCGAACCGCCGCTGATAGGGCGCTCTGATATTGCGGCTCTAACACGACATAGACCACCTTAATCAAAGAGCGCCCTTGCAGGTTGTCAGGCTTAATGTGTCGAATGGTGGACTTGACGTGGGTGAACATTCAGTTAGGCTCCTTATGATGCGGTAGATTCCTCAGTCAATTGTTGGATGCGGTGGCATCGGTCAGATCGTCCCCAGTGTTGGCGGTTGAGCTTGACACCTCACACCCAACACAAAAGACCCCAGAGTCGCTCAAAGCGTCGCTCTTGGTGCCGATCGCTCAAAGTGGCTTATGTGTTGTTTTACCAGAAAACGCTTATCAGATGCGGGTTTTGGCCCTTATCTGACACAATTTGATAACAAATTCGCAATATTTTTTTACAATACTTGACATTTTTGACAGTATGTACTTCAATTTTATTGGCGCTAGGTAAACTTAATATCTTTGCATAAAAAAATTGACAATAGCCACAAGTTGAGCGATTATTTTAAATTTTGATAAACTTTGTAGTTAATTATTTACTCTGTACTTACATAAAATTTATATCAGCACCATTAAACCAATAATATACTTGATCGAGGCAAGCATCTTAAAATCACCAACCATACTTTCACAGACATGAAGATGCCCTTATCCAACCGAATATTAGTGCCTCAATTATAGCTGGAGGGAGATTAACATGAGTTTTGCGATCTTCAACGAGAGTTTCTACCTTGAAAATTATGCCGATGTCAGAGAGGCTGTCGCATCTGGACTTTTTAGTTCTGGTTTGCAGCATTTTCAACAGTTTGGTGTAGTAGAAGGACGTACTTTAATATCTCCATCCTTTGATGAAGCAACTTATCTGGCTAGAAATGCCGATGTAGCGGAAGCAGTTCGAGTTGGACTTTTCCGATCTGGGTTGCAACATTTCATCGTTTTCGGAGAAGCAGAAGGTCGTTCTGGAACTCCTGCCGCAGGCCCAGACCCAGTTAATTTTTTTAACGAAAAGGCTTACTTAACAAACAACCTCGATGTTTCTGAAGCAGTTAGGCTTGGCAAATTAAAGTCCGGTTTGGAACACTACCAAAAGTTTGGACAGTTTGAGGGAAGAACGGGTTATTTCAATGCTTCCAGCGCTAGCGATGTCATCACTGCCTTTGGTAGCAAAACTCAGATTTATGGAGTTGCTATTTCTAGTGTAGTGGGAGACATTAATAGTGCTACATACGATGTGAGGATTACAAGCAAGGGTGATGGAGAAATCGATACCCTGGTTGGCAGTTCCGGATCGGATCAGTTTGTTGTGGGAGTCGGTCGCACTACCAGCAGCACCGCTACAAATAGCTACCAATCTTTCTATCTAAATTCTAAGGATATCGGCACTAACGATTACGCTCTTATTCGTAATTTCGAGAAAGGCAAAGACACGATCGTACTTGGCGGTACACCAAATCAATTTACTTTGGTTCCCAATGGTTTTGGCGGTGACTATTTAATTTATACCGCCTCCAACAGCAATTTAGGCAAACAAAACGATTTGGTTGCTGTTATAGAAGGAAATCCGGATTTAGCACTACTCAACCCATCAGACGCTGTGAAAAGCGGGTTTACTCTCTTGGGTTAAAATTTGCAAAAAAGGGGCGGTAATCCGCCCCTTGTGTTAACTAAACCCTTCTACTTGGTGGCAATGATGATTCCGTGAGGAGTCCAAGCATTGCAGTCAATACGCTCCATTTTTGTGAAGCCGGCATCTCGCAGGCATTTTTCGTGATCTGCCCAGGAGTAAATCATACCGCCTGTAGCGGGAAGCGCCATAAAGTAAGGTGAGTCGAGTGCCGCCATTACAGGGCCATCTTCGTCATCCGAGGAGATGGAGTTGAAGATGATGACCGAACCACCTGGTTCGAGTGCTTCATAAGCTTTACGAAGCAAGAATGTATTTTCTTCTAATGTCCATATGACTAGCACATGGATAAACATGAAACAATCATGGCCCTTGGGAAACTCGTCAACGAAGATATCAACGCCACGAACGTGAATGCGATCGGTCAGTCCGTGTGCATCGATTTTCTTTTGTGCGATCGGACAGCTAGCAGGAATTTCCAGCAGGGTGATATCCACGTTCGGATAAGCAGCAGCTACAGTTGTGGCGTTGGTAGCATCCCCACCGCTCACATCTACTACCTTCTGGAATTTGGAAAAGTCAACATTTTTGATCAACAATGGATTGGCCAACCTCGACCAAGAACCCATGTAGTTGTAGAATACCTTTTCGATTTCTGGGTGTTCGATAAAGCGATGGTAGAGATCTGGCCCTTCTCCTGGGAACTGTCTCAACCCCACGTTGCGATTTTGGCGCAAAGACTCGACAAAATCTAGCTGTCCTACATAAACAATGCGAGCCTCAAATAGCACGGTATCGTAAAATTCTTGCCAAATGCCATCCACAAACAGCATTTGCATTACAAAACTATTCCGGTATGTATCGCCCTCTTTAATAACAAGTTTTAGAGCAGTTAAACCTAGCATTAAACACTTAGTCGGATATGCTTCTAGGTTCAGCCGATCGCCAATTTCTTCTTTTGTGATATCCGGTTCCTTAGAGAGCAATTCAAATACTCCCAACTCGCAACCTGCATAGAGATATTGGAAAGCAGCGTGACCGAAAAGCAACATAGTCAAGTCGCTCATTTTTAAGGAATCTCTGTTTTCCTTAAGCAACCTGAGTGTTTCCCCATCTACAGATGTTTTTTGAGAATTCGCTACATCCAAAAAGTTAAGTAAAGTCGTCATATTTACTTCTATCCTTTGTCTTCTCTATTTGGGGAAGGTTTGGGCTGAAATAGTCATACCTAATCGTTTTTAAAGACTCTTGATAAAGATATTTAATTGAGTCATCGATTGGCTCGTTTAGGTATCATTGTTGACTATCATTGCACCCTATTTTTAGATCCGTCAATAGTAGTACCAGCCTCCACTACCATTTGCCAACTAATCCTTCTCATTCCTCCCAACACCCATCCCAGTCATCTGTTTTGTCGAATATAAGTGTTGTTTCAAGACTGCTTGGCTCGGATAAAAGTAGGAAAAGTAGGAAAAGTAGGAAAGGCAGGAAAAGTATAGCAATTGCATATATTTTTTGCTTATGTACTGCGGAAAATTAACATAATGTACTCATAAATGGTATTTTGATATTCAATTAAGATGTTTAAGGTGATATATAATGATGGAGACTAATACCCAACATATCAAATTCAAGCTTTGAGAGGTTTATCCTAGAGGATGGTAGCTTCAAGCAAAAATTTATCGTGGTTGGGAAAATAAACTATCCATTTCGCCTTTATACAGATGCGAATTTCAACCACACTGGCTTTAATCGGTAAATTTTACTTCTCCAAATGCCGTGCTGCTGAAAGCAGTACGGCTGGTTATTCTCAGAGACTCCCAGAGATACTCAGACCTATTTAACCCGGTTGGGTACTGGAGAATAGAGAAATCAACAGCCCTTAGAAGTAAGGTATTTAACATTGACATCATATTTCTTGTCATCTGCATTTCCAGCCAAAAAGCTTTATTACTATTGTTTGGCTTAAATGCCCTGTGGGTGGCATAGTTCATCACTTAAAATTCATAGCTTGCCGAATACCAGAAAACGGCGGAATCTACGTTTTGTTTGGGTACAGATAATCCGCCGAGAATTTTTGTTTAAATTTTTATATTTGGATTGGATTGGCAAATTTAAATATTTTTTTAATTGCTGAATAAGTTGATTTAGTTTGTACTCAAAACAGTTAAAATTTGGGTAAACAAATTTCATAGAGCTCCAGAGTAATGAACACCGTAACTAGGGATATATCGATCGCAAACCCAGGCTTTGAACTACCTTTTCTGGCAGACAACGAATTTACCGTTCAGGATGTACCCGGTTGGCAAGTATACGACCCATCTGGGTTGATACTAATCCCATTCGTTTCTAACTATGCCGTCTTAAATCCCGCCACCTACTCTTATCCCGGACAAGCGCCACAAGGCAATAATGTGGGCGCAATTTTTTTGGGATTAGAACCCGGTAGCGGCGAGGTAGCGTTAACCCAAACCCTCAGCAGTGTGTTGGAAGCCAACACTACCTATAACTTACAGGTGAAAGTCGGTAATGCCGCACCGGATGAGTTTACTCCTTTTGGTTTCCCAGGCTATCGGGTAGAATTGTTGGCCGGCGATCGAGTAATTGCCCAAGATAACAACACTCAAAACCCCATAGAAGGCAGTTTTGGCATTTCAACCGTCAAATATACCGCCGCAGCCAATGACCCTAATTTGGGCAAACCGCTGCAAA
This sequence comes from Aerosakkonema funiforme FACHB-1375, assembly GCF_014696265.1. GTDB lineage: Bacteria > Cyanobacteriota > Cyanobacteriia > Cyanobacteriales > Aerosakkonemataceae > Aerosakkonema > Aerosakkonema funiforme_A. Next base: position 38,712 of record NZ_JACJPW010000070.1, read on the forward strand.
TTCGATTGTTTAATACTTTGCAGGGTACAGGTGCAGAAGTCGGCTTCGATGATGTCAAGTTAGAAGCAACTAAGACTACTATTGTCAACGCCGGATTTGAAGACCCTCCCCTTGTCAAAGGCGAAGAGGTGTCCTATTTAGTCATACCTGGTTGGGAAATCTACGACCCATCCGGCGTCATCGATCCGAACGAGGGATCGGGCCCTGCGGTATTCAATCCCGCGCCGGTTTTTTATCCCAATGGCGTATCGGAAGGCAATAATGGCGGCGGTCTTTTTAACACCAAAGGGCCGGGAAGTGGCATCCTGGGGATAACGCAGAAACTGCCCCTGACATTAGAAGCGAATACCGTCTACAATTTAAAATTTGATGTGGGCAATATCGCGCCCAGTCCCGATTTTCTCGACTTGGCCGGGTTCCCCGGTTATACGGTGCAACTGATGGCGGGCGATCGCGTGATTGCCCAAGATTACGATACCGTCAGTCCGGCGGAAGGGGCTTTTGTGCCCTCTTCCCTCACTTACAGCGCTGCTGCCAATGACCCGAATTTGGGCAAACAACTGGAACTGCGAGTGCTGAATTTGTCACTGCGGGAAGGTCAAGAAGTTAGTTTTGATAATTTTCGCTTAGATATTACCGGACTTCCGAAAGGATTGTTTAACGACGCGTACTATCTGCAAAATAACCCCGATGTTGCTGTGGCTGTAAGCTCTGGGAAATTTGCTTCGGGATTCGCTCATTTCGGTGCTTTTGGTTTAAAAGAAGGTCGGACATCCATCTCCCCATATTTCAATGAAGCTGCTTACTTGGAAACCTACGGCGATGTGGCAAATGGTGTCAGCACAGGCGTTTTTTCTTCTGGGCTGGAACACTTTATCTATTTTGGCTACGAAGAGCAACGCTACTCGTCTAGGTCTGTAGGACAGATGGGGAACGCTCAAGATGCTTATTTGCAAAGATACGCCGATGTCGCTCAAGCTGTAGCAGCAGGAACTTTCATCTCCGGCTACGATCATTTTCTCCAGTCAGGTGCAGCTGAAGGCCGCATTTTCTAAAATATGGATTTAGCGATCGCTTTCTAGAAGCGTGTTCGTACAGTAGTGGATAGTCGATAGGGAGACTGCGTAGCAGTATTTATTCTTCCCTATCGTCAGCACAAGTCCGGATGTACAGTTGCTGGAGAAGCAACTATCTGCATTCCAGTTCCAGCGGAATAGTGAATCTTTATACTTTGAACGACAAAACGTTTTCTTGGGTAAGTGTAATTTTGACTTTTCAGTAACTATGTGTATTCTCTGACCCCAATAATTTTTAAGTATATGATAAATTTATAAGTGTTTACACTTATTTTACCTATTCTCTGACCCCAATACTTTTTAAGTATATGATAAATTTGTAAGTGTTTATGCTTAAAAAAAGATTCAAGGTGAGGAGTGATGAACATTATCACGACCAAAATACCGATCGCAAACCCAGGCTTTGAACTACCTTTTCTGGGAGACAACGAATTTACCGTTCAGGATGTACCCGGTTGGCAGGTCTATGACCCATCAAACCTCATACTAATACCCTTCGTTTCTAACTATGCCGTATTAAATCCTGCCACCTACTCTTATCTAGGTGAAGCACCGCAAGGCAATAATGTGGGTGCCATCTTTTTGGGACTCGACCCAGGTAGCGGCGAGGTAGCGCTAACCCAAACCCTCAGCAGTGTATTGCAACCCAACACTACTTATAACTTACAGGTGAAAGTGGGTAATGCCGCCCCGGACGAATTTACTCCTTCCGGCTTCCCAGGTTATCGAGTCGAATTGTTGGCAGGCGATCGAGTAATTGCCCAAGATAATAACACTCAAAGCCCTTTAGAAGGCAATTTTGCACTTTCCACAGTCAAATATACCTCGTCAGCCAATGACCCAAATTTGGGCAAACCACTGCAAATTCGATTGTTTAATACTTTGCAGGGTACAGGTGCAGAAATCGGTTTTGATGATGTCAAGTTAGAAGCTACTACTCCGACAGTCATCAACGGCGGTTTTGAAGACCCGGTTCTCGCAGACAATGATTACACTACTCAACTGGTACCAGGTTGGCAAGTATACGATCCATCCAACCTGATTAGCGTACCGGGAGTTGGTAACTATGCAGTGTTAAATCCTGCCACATACTCTTATCCACAAGAAGCTCCTGAAGGCAATAATGTCGGAGCTATTTTTTTGGGGCTACCACCAGGAAGCGGTGTCGTTGGCTTAACCCAAACACTTCCTACTGTCTTGACGGCTGACACCACATATCAGTTAAAAGTCAAAGTTGGTAATGCTGCACCCGATGAATTTACCTCTCCCGGTTTTCCTGGCTATGCTGTGCAGCTGTTGGCTGGCTCTCAAGTAATTGCCCAGGATAATAACACCCTCAATCTGCCGGAAGGGGCTTTTGGCGAATCAACTGTCACATATTCGGCTGCTGCTAATGACCCCTATTTAGGTCAACCATTGCAAATTCGTTTGCTCAATATCTTGCAGAGCGAAGGAGCAGAAATTGGTTTCGATGATGTCAGATTCGACATTACCAAACTGCCGCCAAAGTTATTTGACGAAGCATACTATCTCCAAAATAACCCCGATGTGGCGCAGGAGGTTAGGGCGGGCAGAATTACTTCTGGATTGACGCATTTTAATTTATCCGGTCGTAAAGAAGGCCGCACATTGATATCGCCCTATTTCAACGAAGCTAGCTACTTGCAAAAATATAAGGATGTGGCAGATGCTGTCAGCGCAGGGGTTTTCTCTTCTGGATTGCAACACTTTTTGGATTTTGGTTACGAAGAGGGACGGGCTCCGGATATAGGAGTTCCCGGTTCGGGCGATATTTATTTACGAAAATACGCTGATGTAGCGGCAGGGGTGGCAAACGGAACTTTCAAATCTTGGTACGATCATTTTCTCCAATTTGGCTTGGTGGAAGGACGATCGCCCACTTATTTCTACCCTACTGATTATGAAGGGTATTACCCCGATGTCGCTGCGGCTGTAGCAGACCCAAACGACAATATAGTATCGGCTTTCGATCACTTTGTCCGCATTGGGCAATATGAAAATCGACTTCCCATTTTCACTGGTACTAGCGGTAATGATGTCGTACAAGCTTTTGGTTTAAAGCCGTTTTTATTTGGGATTGATTTTCAGGTGACTAGCTTCGATCCTGTGGATTATATCTCGGCAAGTACAGGTTTGGGCGAGATCGATACTTTGATCGGTTCGCCCGGTGCAGAGGTTTATCAGCTGGGTCACGGTACTTCCCCATCGAATCCCAATGGCATCCAGTATTATATTGGTGGCGGTGCAAATGACTACGCGATAATTCGCAATTTCGAGAAAGGAGTTGACGTCATCGAGAGCATAGATCCTAACCTTGTTCAACAGGTTCAAAATGGAAACCTCAGACTCTTTTCCAGAGGAGACTTAGTTGCAGTTTTGGAAGGGGTAACAACTCAACTGACTCGCACGAATGGAGGTGATTTCGTGTTCCTACCGGGAACTGTTTTCTTCACCTAAAAGGGTTTTAATTTCGCTCGTTCGCGCTTCGTTGCACATTGTTTATCAGACATCTCCAAAAAATAATCTCAAAGGCAGGCAGGATGCCTACCCTACCATAATTTTTGGAGATGTTTATTTTCGATCGCCATTAACTGTGAACTATGAAAGATGAACCGCAAACGATGAACGCCGATATTCTAATTCTCTCAAATGGGCCTGGGGAGTTGGCAACCTGGGTGCGTCCTGTAGTGCAACAACTGCGACAACAACTGGGATACGATCGCTCTCAAGTACGCATCTCGGTGGTGCTATCCCCTTGTCCCAACGCTAGCGGCAAAGAGGTGGAAATTGCACGCAGTTACCCAGAAGTCGATCGAGTTCAAGGTGCAGAACATTTCTTTCCATTTTTATTATGGGGTAAAACTGCACAAGATTGGGACTGGCGCGATCGCGGTGCGGTTCTTTTTTTAGGCGGAGATCAGTTTTTTACTGTGCTAATTGGCAAGCGTTTAAACTATCGTACCATAGTTTACGCTGAATGGTCAGCGCGTTGGCATGGATCGATCGATCGATTTGGCCTCATGAAATCGGAAATTCTTGCTAAAGTTTCGCCAAAATATCATCGTAAATTTACTGTTGTTGGGGACTTAATGGCAGAAGTCCAAGTTGAAAGGTTAACAGAAAAAGACGCTCAATCTCATCTAGAATTAATTGGTTTATTACCGGGATCTAAACCAGCAAAATTATTTCAGGGTGTGCCTTTTGTATTAGCAAGCGCAGAACATATCCACGCTGCACGTCCTCAAACTCGTTTTGCGATTTTTCTTGCTCCCACTTTGGATATTCAAACATTAGCACGTTTTGGCGATCCCCAGCACAATCATCTCATTCAGCGTCTGGGATGGGGAAGTGGCGAATTAGTTATACCTCCTCACCCAGAACTTCCTTTTATCAAAACACCAAGCGGTTTGCAAGTACAATTATATACGGAATCACCAGCCTACAAATTGTTATCTCAATGTCGTTTATGTCTGACTACTGTGGGTGCTAATACAGCTGAATTGGGCGCTTTAGCAGTACCGATGATTGTGTTGCTTCCCACTCAACAACTAGATGCAATGCGAAGTTGGGATGGTTTGCCGGGATTGCTTGCCAATTTACCCGGTTTCGGTGCGATTTTTGCTAAAATTATTAATTGGTCGATTCTGCAACAAAAACGTTTATTTGCATGGCCGAATATTTGGGCTAAAGCGGAAATTGTGCCGGAACTGGTGGGGAAATTGCAACCTCAATATGTCGCAGATTTGGTTTTGGATTATTTGAACAATCCTGTTAAGTTGGAGGAAATGCGCGATCGTCTTCGCAAAGTCCGAGGTGAAGCAGGCGCAGCGCAAAAGCTAGCACAGATAGTTTCCGAAGAACTTGCAAGTAGCCATATAAATTAATAAATTTTACAAGTTGTTTTTCTCATCGCTTGCAAATGGACGCATTACCAAATATCCTGCTAAATCTAAGACACCATCCAATAAAAAGCCAATAATAGCAATATAAAGTACTCCCTTGAGTACTTGTTCAGTTTCATTACTATTATAGGCATCCCATATGAAAAAGCCTATTCCTCTACCGCCGACTAAAATTTCTGCTGCGATGACGGTAAACCATGCTAATCCTATCCCTATCCTCAACCCAGTAAATATATGTTCGATCGCAACTTTCATCCCATTTTCCTCTCGCCGAGACTTTCTGACGCCTGTTGCGGTGTTAATGGCAATTTGCCAAATAGCACTGAAAAATATGAGGAAAAGTACGCTGCTGAGGTTATCTTTAAATTGGATTAGCGCGATCGGCAATAACGCGATCGCCGGAATACTCGCCGGGATCTGCAAAACTCGCTTTAATATCTCGTAGATTATATTATTGTTGCCAATAACGATTCCTATCCCAATCCCCAAAATAGCTGCTGGTATGTATGCTTGACATAACATTTGCAGGCTGGCCAAAATTGCTGAATAGATGTTATTTTCTATCTCCATTGCCTACTTCAAACTTCTTTGTCTAAAAGTTTCTTTAAAGAGGGGGAAACCCCTTGACAGGATCTTTTTTTTAAGTTATCATATTTTTGATGAGGAATAACTACCTTGCAATATTTAAATTTGGTAATATTTCCATTATTTAAGAATACCACCAAATAGCACCCTTGTACAGCCCTATTTACCGAAAAACTGGGTTTAAAGCCTCCCCCTTCTAGGGGGACTTTTTCTGATTCTGTATCCATGATAGAATTATTTATGTTGGACAATACAACGTAAATGCTGGT